>NZ_JAKUFQ010000115.1:0-15874 GCF_022663475.1 Bacillus cereus group sp. BfR-BA-01382 | reverse complement strand
CTAACATAAATGAACCCTCTTGTAACGTTACAATAAAGGGAACAGAATGCCCTTTAACATGCATAAGGTGTCCATCATAAATTTCTCGATTATGCATATCTTTTTTACCTGAAAATAAATAGAATGTCCCTTTCATTTCATATTCGTATCCACACTCATCTCTTCGACTCATGTCAAATAAAAACAATCCATCTTCGAATGCTCTAATTTCAAAATTCTCATTGGAACATAACTCACTCCAAGAAACCATTCTATTACTCTCTTCATCGAAATAATTGAATTTAATCATTTATAATACCCCTTTAACCAAATATCTCTTTAACTTTGTTATTTACATCCTTCACAAAATCTTCATCTGTTCCCAATAATTCATTCATCAAACTTTGAACAAATAAATGCCTGGATAGCATACCATTCATATTGTCACTTTTGTTTGTAATACGAATATATCTCTTATCGTAAACAAATGTTCCTAATACTCTCTTTCGCTTATGTAGCCTAAACGTGATTTTATTACGTGTATCACTAACGATATAAAACCCTCGTCTCTCAAGTATTTTCTTCATCTTATCTGCTAATTCTACGTTTGGCTTTGTGGCATTACTCGTTCTTGGTTTCTTTTTGTATAATAATTTTACGGCTACATCTTCTTCCTTTTTGCAATCACTCACAAAATCATTCCACTCATCGTAATGAACAAGAAAATAGCCACCTAACACAGGATTGTTAATTCGGTAATATTTCTCATCTTTATCAAAATATCTACCACATAATCTACATGCGTGAACTGGTCCTTCTTTTTCCCACATTTCTTTGTTCCCTATTGTATATACTGGCTCTTTAATCTGATATTTTTTGTTCTCCATCTTTTTCATCTCCTTTCGATTCATATATATATTTTTTCATTCCGAAACAATTTTCGGAGTGTATCCTCTAAGAAATTAATTAAACACTTTTCAAATTCGCTATTAGCAGTGGTAAGAACTTTTATTTGATTACTCTTCATAGAAAGTAAGAATTTATATTCTTTACAAGAAAATCTAATTTCCTCATCATTTGTAGAATCAATACGAAAGTCTTCGTTTCGTAATTTTTTAAGAACATCGTCCTTGTTATTCATTTTCTTCATAGGCGATTCATATGCGAATGAAGAACATAATGTGCTTCCTGAAAAAATTGGATTTACAAGCATATCTACCATCTCCTTTATTCTACATATGCCTTTACAAAAACAATAACAATTTTATTAACTATAGTCAATAACAAAACCAGATAAACCCTTAAAACAATCTAATACCTAACAACTATTGTAAATAATATTCATTGATAACATACTATATATAGGAATCTACTAATAAAAAGGAGTGAAGCGAAATGATTAATATAGAAACTATCAAAATCTCATTAATGATAACGTTATCCATTGCTTTTGTTCATCTATCAATACATTTCTTTTTAATGGAATTGAAAAAATGTTGGGAAGCAGATTTGATGGATTTTTTACACAAATTAGAGGAAGAAGGAGCTAAGATTGAAGCTTCTAATAAACAGTATTAAATAACGAGATACAAACAAAACAAGAGCAAGATTCTAATCTCTCGCCCTTGTTTACTTATATACTTTGTTTTCAATGAAGTCTTTCAAAATTTTATTTTCTTTTAAATATCTGTAAGCATAATCTGTACATTGATACTCTTGTCCTAAATAATGATAGATAAACTCCATTCTCTTTATTTCAAATTCTTCAATCTCTTGAATAGATGGTTCTTTATATAGTGGATTTGATATTGTTCTACTTGAACCAGAATCCAATACAAAAACTATATATTTATTAAATCTTCTGACTTTAGGGTTTATATAAGGACATGCAACCTTCGCCTCCTGAACAGCTCTTTTATAGTGAGTCATTTCAATCATCCCCTTTTTGTTTTATCTTACTTATCTACCATTCAAATTAATCCCCTTTTAGATACATATTTTTGAACTTTTTTCGAAATTAAAAATCTTGAAATTGAATATAATAATTGAATTATAAAAAACAGGTAATCAAAATGATTGATTATTAAGGAGAGGCTAACACATGAATATTAACTGGCACACAATTACTGATTTTATCAATTTATTTGATTTAAAAATCTTAGTATATGGATTAATTATAGGAGTTGTCTTTTATTTAATTAAATCTGGTATAAAACGAGTTAAAAGAATGATTCGTAAAGCGAAAAGAGAAGCGAAGAAACTCACGATACGATTAATAATTAAAAGTTTTTTAGGTATATAGTAATAAAGATTTAAAGTATACTTACAAAATAGATATTTAAGTTGAACGAAAACATGTAGCGTAATAAATTTAAAATTCTATACAGGGGTGTTAATATGAGTGAACATAATCACATGGTTGAGAAAGATTGCACACTTCAATTTTATAAAGGAAAAGACAGAATGAGTGTAGATATAGAAGGAGGTAATATATTTGTTTTAAGAACCAAACTTGGAGATGGTATTCTATTGGAGAGCTACGATGAAATTGAAGATACGATAACACTTCTTACAAAAATTAAGGAAACAAAGTTTACAAAAGAATGAACTTAAAAAAGTAAAAACCACCAAGCATAGTCCTTTGTGGTTTTTTATTTCATTTTTCAATTGATAGATACATTTCTTTTAAACGCTTCAAAAACGGTCTAAATTCCTTATGCGGATATATATTCCTACAACTCTTCACATGTGATTCATGGCCATTTCATAGTCCCCTAATTCATGACACACTAACCATAAACACAATACCGCTGACCTTGAAACACCCTCATAACAAGATACAAGAACTCTTTTTCCTTGTTCTTTATATAAAAGAATCTCGTCAAAACATTGAATCCATACTTTTTCTGCAACTATCAAGTTTCCATCATCGAAAGGAACATGGTGCATTGTTATACCCTGCGGAACAACAAGATTTTTAGGTAGTGTTCTATCCCATCTAAAATCGTACCAAATATCTACTAACGGTATTGTTTTTCTTATTTATGTCATCATTGCACGGTCTTTTCATTCTATCCTCCTTTTCATTTCAATGGTTTTGTTAAAAACGGTTATAAATATCCCCGTTCTCTTGTAAAAGTTAAAATGTTATAAGCATATATACTTTTTACTGAATTTCAATTTATATAGGTTTATGTTTCGGAGGGGTTTTGAATTTCCTGTTTCTAAATATTCAACTCAATAGGTTCAATAACTTTCTATAACGGTCATGACCCCTCATCTATTTACATTGGGTTTTTATAAACTTCAGTATTTATATACTTAATTCGTTCATTCTCCATTATTTTCTCTTTTTTTAAATCTCCATCTATAGCATGAAAGAGTATTATATATAACGCAAAAACACTTATCGTAAAGACAGTTGCCACAATTTTATTTTCAAAAGCATTACCACATATACGTATTAATAATAGTACAAAAAATATCTTTACAGCCCATAATATAATTTCGCTTAATAGGTGCCCCACACCATTTACCTCCATCATTCCCAACCAATCTTATAATCCTTGTTTTATCTGCATTGCAATTCCCGCAAATATGCCGAATAACATGAGCAATGACATGAAAACCATCATATATTTCATCCATTTCTTTTTCATTGTATGTACACCTCCTACTTATACAAAATAAGTGTGATGGAAATCCACCACACTATTGAAGAGCAATATCTTTAACGACTACATCAACAGATGTAAGAAGAAGTTCTTCCTTTTGTTTCTCAGTCTTATAGATAATTTTAATGTAATCTTGACCATTTATAGCCAGTCCAATGACAAGTGCATATTCATTTTTATAATCATTTACATAGGCATGTAAAAACTGTTCTGAATCAATATCTTCTTGCGAGTATGTTACAAGCTTATGCTCTACAATATCTTGAACATTTGTAACAAATGAAGGATTAAGGTCTTTATATACATCGTTAAGCCTAATGCTTGTTCCTACTTTCATTTCTAATTGTTTCAATAGTTCCTGTCTCTCAACGATATTTTTATCCGAAATAATTTTCATTACTCATCACCCATTTCTATTTTCTATAATTAAATTTTACATTTTATATTAACTATAGTCAATAAAACGAGTTGTTTATCATTGGTTTAATTCTTTATCTTTATTCTTTTCTGCTTCTATTTCCTCTACTGCTTTTTTAAACACGTATTCTTTTACTGCTACATTCACATCTTCTATTTCAAAGTCTAAAGGATTTTCATTTTCATATCGGGTTATGTACATAACATCAACAACTGTGTTGTCAAATTCATCTGTAGCTGTAATTAAGAAAATATGACCTTGGCGAATTGGCTTTAAATTAAAACTTTGTGTGGACAGGTTAGACAAAACTGAATTCACAATTATCTCTGTTGTTAGTTGCATTAATTCATTTGGAAACTCTCCATCTGCAAACTTCTTCCCCACCATTTTTTCTACTAATGCTTCTTTTGTTTCTGATTCAATTTCTTTTACAATTTGAACAATATCCATTTGTATTTCACTCCTATTGCCTATAAAAAAAGTGCCGATACATATCGGCACCTTTCCCAGGATTATATTTACTTGACGTTAGAACTCACACGCAAAGCATGACTGTACTTTGTGTGCGAATCATTAAGAACTTTACATCCTTATGATAACATTTTCATTAACTATAGTCAATAGAAATTAATCTTCTTTGATATAGATTGTAACGGGATAATCCCGAAATGTTTCTTCAATCAATTTAAACACTTCATTCCAATCTCCCCCTGCTAATCCACATCCAAATTTGAAAGGTATGGCCACGGATAAATTATGTTTTTGAGCCCGAATCTTTAATGAATAAAAAGCTTTTTTCAATGCATCCATTTCAGTAAATACGCCATTTCTACCAAATTTATGTTGCCCAAATATATTCGCAATGTACTTATCTTTGCTTTTTACGATTTGACAAGTCCCTAATAAATGCTTTCCTTTGTTCTCCCGTAAACATAATTCTCTATACCTTTCAAATGCCTCTGGGTATTGTTTTTTTATTTCTGTTGCTAATCCTGCTCCCATTACACCTTGAGCGTTTACTTGATGGCAAATAATATCTTCCGTCGCCTGTAACAAATCTCCTTTTACTATCGTTATATAATCACTCATTTTAATAAAACTCCTTTCAGTTACCTTGTTTAAATTCTATCTATGTATTCTATTCATTTTAATTTTGTTTCATAAAGTCTTAGGTTCAATCATTATGTAGTAAAAAAGGGTCATTTAATCTATAATATATGGATTTAAAAAGAGGTGATAATAATGTCCATGAGACCAATATTAAAAAAAGTACATTGTATAAAATGCAAAAATGAATTCAGCGGAGATTTTTCAACGATAGGAATGGCACAAAAAAGACACAAGTTTTGCGAAGAATGTATAGATGCTATATATCAAAGCAATAAAAAACAAAGTAAAACAACAGAAAGACAACGCTAAAAGCATTGTCTTTCTAAAAGAAGAATAAATCTTCTCTTTTATTTAAAGATTGTACATGTCTATTTACTTCATCATACAATTCAAACAAATCATCATTCATATTATTTCCTTCAAAGAAATTCTCTATTTTCATTGTCCAAATATCCAATGCTATAGAGTACTTAATTTCCATTGATGGCGTTTTGTCATCTATATCACAGCATTTGATAGAATATGTTACCTTATCTCTTGTTGTTTCCTTTATACGGTCTTTATATGGTCTTAATATATCATCCATTAAATTCATTTCAAATTCCATTTTCGGAAGAATTAAATCATCTAAATCATAATAATGAAAGTTTATGTCTTCTATATATCGTTGTATTTCATAATACAATTCATCTGCTTCTGGATATTCTAACACGACTTCATTTTTCATTTCTAAATAAACATTCCATCCCAATTGTTCATCACATTTCAATTGGAACAAATATGGATATTGACTAACATGAATACAAATTCCATCCGTATTATTTACCCATTCATAGGAAAGGTTGTTCTCTTTTAGTAAATCAGGTATTTTCTCATTAATCCATTCTATTCCCTTCACTTTACAACCTCCCTTTTTATATGTTTTCTATCTTATTTTATCTTTTTTAAGAATCTCTTTCAACAGAAAAATCTAAAATTTAAAACTAACTATAGTCAAATAAGCGGTTGAATCAAGTCTTTCTTTTATTTTTAAAAAGTTGTATACTGAACTCACAGAAAATCAAAGTTTTTATCATAAAATTCATGTTCTCAGAATAAATAATTAAGGACGAAAGGATGAGGTGATTATATGAATCAAGACAAAGCAGTAAGCTTCAATAAAAAGAGTAATTTCGATTCAGAGAGATTATTAAAACGTTACAAAACTCGTAAATTGAATTTTGATTTAGCCATTCAAAGAAAAGAAAATATCTGGGATAACAAGAGGGCATCTTTATTAATTCATTCTATTCTATCAAACTATTATATCCCACCTATCGTAGCTATTAAAGATAATGACATGTTAAGCGTATTAGATGGAAAACAAAGGTTAACTACTTTATTTTCATTTATGCAAGGGGACTTAGTTTTAGATAAGAATACCCCATTAGTTGATGGAGAAAAAATAGCAGGTTTAACTTTCGAAGATTTATCTGAGGAATTCCAATCAACTATTAAGAAATACAAATTTGATTTCTCCATTTCTGAAAACTTAAATGAACAACAAATCGAAGAATTATTCTTCAGATTAAATAATGGTGTGGCTTTACGCACAATTGAGGTGACAAGAGCGGTCTTAGGAAATCGTATCATTTCTTTCTTAAAGAGAATTACAGATTTCCCATTTTTCCAATATAAAATCAATATTACAGCAGGTGCAAGAAAAAGATATACGGACCAAGAAATTGTACTTCAAATCTTAAAACTAATTTATGAACCTAACAGTGGTTTAAACAAACGTGAAATGCAACCATTTATTGATAAATTAAAAAGTGAAGATTTAAAAGCAAGACTAAAAAGCACCTTAGATAATGCAATTTTTTACCTAAATGAAGCATTCCCTAAAAAGCAAAAGTTTTTAAAGAAAGTTAACGTTCCAATGCTTGTGATTTTGTCATTAGATGTTATTAATAACAACTTAAATAACAAAGTAACTCCTATCAAATTCGGAGATTGGGCCGAGGCATTCTTTGAAAATACGCCTGAAGATTATAGAATTGCTTGCCAGTCTGGTTCAGCAAGTGCCCAAAATGTAAAGAAACGTTTAACTTCTATGAGAAATCATTTCTGTAAACATTTTGATTTATCTTTAGAAGATTTAAACATAAAAGAAGATGCACCTCAAAAGGAAAAAGAATTAAATGAAGCTATATAAAAAATGAGCCCTAAGTGGCTCATTTTTTTATTGATTCATCATGCTTTTCTTCCGTACCTTCCATCAAGATAACTCTTCCGTCATAGAATTCTTGAATACGATATAATCCTTTTGATGTAGTAAAGTCAAATATTTGTTTATCTGCCTCTATGCTATAAACACTCAATTCTTTTACATCCCCAATTTTATCTTTATTTTTTAATACATATTTTCCTGTTCGTTTTGAAAAATCTGGTTTTGCATTCTTTGTAAATACATTCTTCTTTTCTTCCCCTTTTATTTCGACCACTTTCACGACTTGTTGAAAACGAGTAAAGAATTGATAGGTTCCTTTTGTTGTAGTAATAACCTGCTCATTATCTGAATTAGAACTTTCTATAGATTTATATTCACCATACTTCTCTTTCTCCTTATTGATTTGAAGTATATTTTCAGGATATATCTCTATTCCTTTATCTTTTTTATAAATTTCTTTTCTATTTGGAAATGCCTGTTCAATTTCTTGTATTTGATATTCTAATCCGTTTGAAGATGTTAGATACACAAAATAAACGCCTTTTGTTGTGTATAGTTTATATAGGTCTAAGTTCTTTTTATTTACATGAACTGTCCCTTCTCTTTTATTATCTCTAAAGTCCCCCATGTTCAATTCTGCATTCTTACCGATAAATTCCGTCATGACTTCTTTTGCTTTCTCATCATGTACTCTATTTGGGTTTAACACCATGTCTACAGATAGACCTATCATACATAGAAGTAGAACTGCAAATATAGTTGTTAATGCGGGATGAATTCTTCTTTCTTTATAAAGAATATAAATCCCATACGGAGGAAAAAGCCATAGCCATAAAAACAACTTCCTTTTCCCTTTCTTACTCGATTCCATTTCTTTATCAGTCTTATTTTCTGATTGCACAACGTCTTTCTTTTTCACTTCATTCTCCCCTTTCATATATTTTTAGTCTACTAATATATTCATTGGGGCTATATACTAAAACGGTTCGAGCTTGTTCAATAAAAAAAGAGCAAACGAATTTGCTCTTAAACAAAGGATAAAACAGGAATCTGCATTTCCTTATACGTATTTGCTTGTTCCTCTGAAATCATTTTTACTACTTTATCCATTAAACATACCCTTTCATACGATAAGCCATATAATGCTTCAGTGAGACTGAATGAACAGTAGGTATTATATATTAATACCATTTTATTATCCTGTTTATTTAGAATTCCGAAATATCTTCCGTCCATATATCTAATACACCTTTCTCTATACATTTACTTCAAGTTTTTATCTTTGCTTTCATCATCTTCTTTTGGAGCAAATAACAATACTCCTGGTAAAACGGTGATAACGTCAATACTAAAGAATAAAAAAATGGATGCTTTCAGTATCTCTTTGTTAACACCTACGTTTACATTCATTACAATTAAAAGACCAAGTAAGCAAGCTAACACTTTTTGTTGAAAAGAAAAAACGTTATATCGAAAGTCTTTGTTTTTAATCGAGCCAAGAGCGAATGAACCAAATACAACTAAAGCATTCATTCCTATAACTGCCCAAATGAATTTAGAAATCCCCTGAAAGAAAGGTAGAAAATATAGAATAGCAAGAGGTATTAAGGGAAGAATCACTGAAATTACTAATTCTTTCGTTGTAACATATGCTTTGTTTCTGGACATATTCATTTTTTATTGCCATCCTTCTATGTAAATTTATTTAAAATGAACTTATTTACGAAAAATATACTTATTTCATATGTAACAAAAGTAACAAAGATAAGAAATGATATGAACGTTGCAGAATGTGTGTCTCTTTTCAAATATTCGCTTATTAGTACAATCGCAAGAACAGAAGCACACGATTCAGTCTGAACATCTACTACCCATTTCATAATCATTTTCTTTTGTAAAACTTCATATTTACTGACTACAATACTAATGGATACAGAAAATAATAGAATAAAACATGAGAATAAAGCTATCTCTTTTTTGTGAGTAGATATGAATAGCATACATAAAGAGATAGAAGATGTGAGAAACAGCCAATACTGACTGTTCTCCATCATAAATCGTTTTCTATCACCTTTATTTCTTTCTGACTTACGCAGACTGTTCATTGCTTCTATTCGGCTCTAAAAATGTAGCTAATCGACCCTCGTGATAAAAAACTAAATCCTTATCATTCAATGGCATATTATAAAAATCTTTATAGATTTGAGGGAATTCGATACTTGGAACACAGACAAATTCATATTCATTTGAATAGCCCATTGCATACTCTACAAAATGTTTTGCAAAATATTTACCTGCGGGAACCAATTCGAATACTGTAACCTTAGCAAGAATCTTATTTTCAAACCAATCTCCAATAAATGATTCCATTGCACTTCCGTTAAAGTTCATAGCTTTTTCTTTTGGGATTTCAAAGACAATCTCATCCTTCGAAAACAGCCTTACTTCTTCTTCTTTGCACACACCTTCTTGTAGAAATACTTGAAGAACAGCGTAAGTAAGATACTCTTCAATTTTTACTTGCTTCTTAGGATTTAAATTACCAAAGATAACCTGTCGAAGGTATTTTGATTGGATGAAATACTTTTCATCTGTAAATACTCTCATTAAATCTTCATAAGAATCCATTCCTAAAACAAGAGCGTTATCGTAATGTTTTAAAGCCTGAAAATTAGCTGTTTTTAAATCCACAGAAACAAATACTTTGCCTACATTTTCTTTTTGATAGATATTCTGTTTTAAAAATGAATGTTTTTGTACATCATATTCTTCTAATCTGTCTTTATTGAAAATATCAAATGCATTTGTTTGTTTAATTGTGTTAGATACTTTATCTTTTAATTGATTGTAATAATCCATAAATCCACGTTCTCCACCATGTCTTTCAACAGCGTCCTTGAACATATTATATTTTCTCTTTGTTTGATGTGTTTCATCATATAACTCTAAATAATACGAGAAATACGGCTCTTGAAACACTTTAATTGGTAAAGAAAAATCTTTTACAAATCTATTTTTTAAATTTACAGATAACATCTGTATCATCTCCATTCTATTGACTATAGTTGATATTATAATTCATTTACTACCTTTTAGTCAATTAATTTTTACAAAAAGAGACACAATGTATTTTTGTGTCTCTTTCTTCTTACTATTTATTTGTATTTTGATAGTTTCCTTCCCACGGCTTAATCTGAGCAATTGGAACAACTAAACAAGGAATTTCGTTTAAAAACATATCTATTGCTTTTCTACGTGCAGAAAATCCATCTTTACTTCCCTGTTTTTCTAATTCATAAAGAGTTTTTGACGCACCATCAGGAATAAAATAATTGTCAAATCCGAAAGCTTCTTTTACAGGTTTGTTATTCACAATTCTTCCATGTACCGCTCCTTCATATAGATAAATTCGATTTCCATCATTTGCGGTCAAACAAACTTTCCAAGTTGCTGTTTTACCTTCATATTTACTTATGTTGTCTAAAAGCCATTTGACATTTACTCCTACATCTTCGCCCTCAATGTATAGAGCAGCGTCCTCTATAATTCTCATTGTACCTGCTTCTATAGATTTATACATAGCAACTACAGATACTGAAGGATGATTGACTTCTTGAATATCTCGCCCTTTTTCAATATCTAAGTTATAGATACCGAATCTTTGAAACTCTTTTAACTTATCTTCATTCGAAGAAACTAAAATATATTTCGGTTTATTTTTCGGGTCATAATCTACAAATTCTGCATTATATAACCAATTAAATGAAGTCAGAGTTTCTATCTCTTCTTTTGTTTCAATCTTTAATGCATATAACAAACCATTGATAATTTTATAAGCATGACTTCTATCATCAGAGACAGGCATCATCCAATGGGTTTCCATTCGGGCAATTGCCTGTATGCCTTGATAAGTCGATTCTGTATCTGTATTAAACTCTACATTCAAAGACTCATTCGATAAGGTGTAACCTAATTCAATTGCATTTGCAAAAGCAGTTAGATTTCCCTTTTTTCTTAGCCATAAATATACATCTGTAGCAAGAGAACTACTGTCATCATTTACAACTTTGTCTAAAATGTAGTTAGCAAGAGTTACTTTACTCTCCATACCTTCCTGAGAAAAAATAAGATTACTTTTAAAATACTGATGCACAAATAAAGGAATTGCAGGTTTATTCATTTTTATCCTCCATGTTTCTTATTTCAGCTAATTCTTGCATGAAATACTCTTTTATTTTATCCACATCAATTTTGTCACTTGTACTTTGCTTAAGTCTTAAATCCTTTTTTACGGAAATCCATGGTGGTTCTAACACAGGTAATTCTTCTAAAAAATTACCTGAATAATGTCCATACACTAACCATACAGAACTTATAACTTCTTTTCTTTTTGAATCTATCATTTTTCACACGACCTTATTCAGGTCTTTCCCTCTGTTCTTTTTATATAATCTATCTCTTCTATAAACTGCTTCTTCATTTCTTCTGTATCCATTATGATACTCTTCTTCTCTTTATTTCTTACCTTCTCACTTAGATTAAGAAACGGTAAATCTATTTCTATAAGATGATACATAAAACTATCTGAGCATTTTCCATACCTTGTCCATATCCAATCAATGACAGATTCCTTTTTTTCATCAATCATATTCATGCACCTTTTCTTTATATAAAATAATTAATTTAATTCATCCTGATAGGGAAATTCCATCTCAATCAAGTCTAAAATATCTTTCCGACCAAGGAGTTGTAAAGATTGCACGATTCCTGTGAGCACACCATCATAGTGTGTTGCTCTGTGTGGTTTAACCCTTTCCTGTATGGCACAAGTTATATAGTATTGAATCAGTTCTCTTTCATCATCTGTTAATTTCGCATCTAAAACATAGGGAGATTTTAATTCCGCTTTTTTAATCATCTTTCATCCTCCTGTTCTGCTACTTTATTCTTCTCCAATTCCTCCATTAAAGCTTGGATAGATTCTAAATACTTAATCGGCTTTCCATAATATAAATCTTGTAATGCATTACATAAGTTCATCCATTGCTCCCCTGTGCCAAACTTAGGTTTCCACCAGTCTTTTTTGTCAACGTTAAATGTAGGAATCTCTTCAGAAATGATAAACGCTCTATAATTCTCTATAATCCATTTTACTTTGTCTGTACTACATGGAGAGCCTTCAGCTTGTTCAATAAAGTTTTCTAAATGAAGTTCAATAAATTGATAGTGTTGATATAAGAAAGACATGCGATAAAAAGAATTGCCCTCTAATTCAGGATATAGATTAAGTACACACACATCTAAGATTTCACTAAGCTCATGATTGATAAGGGAGTCAAACGTAGATGGGTCTTTTAAAAACTTTTCATATTTTAAAATTGTTGTTTGAATTTCATTATTGTATTTACGAACCATTTCGTTATTTGTACTATTTGCGAGTGCTTGCAACATATTAGACATCATTGATTCAAAATCTTTTTTGATTTGAGTTTTCTCGGTCATTATTCCATATCTCCTCTATGTATTATTTCTTTTGTCCTTCTCGATGAGTCATTGTTGCTCTATTTTCCCACTCATCATAATAGATTATGTATTCTTCTCCTCTTTCTTTATCCGTAAGAATTTTTATACTTTCATTTATTTTCTTGATTGTAAATTTTTCATTTTCTTGTTCTTTTTCTTCATGAGTGCTATTATCTTTTTCCACCTTTAATTGTGGGTCTGTTTCTGGTGGGTCACATGCTGATAACAGGAACATGCAAAAACATGTACTTAATATGGCATAAATAAATCTTTTACTTTTCACCTACATCACCTTCTACTTTCATATCAACAACTACACGCCCTTTACCACTACAATCTGGACATGGCAATCTACTATCACTTACATGCTCTCGATAAGTTCCTGTGCCACTACACCAATGGCAGGACTGTAATATATAATTCGTTGGTATGATTTTATCTAAAGTTGTTTTTATGTCGTTTTCCTCGAAGAACTCTACATAAATCCACTCCGCATCCCAACCAATAACAAATCCTCGCTTTTTTTCATCCTCTGCAATCACAACATCTACTATTTGACCTGCTTTTATTTGCATTTCCTAATCACCCCTTAGGCTTTACTGTTCGTTTCATTCCTCTAAATTCATGAGCAAGAATTAACGCAGATGAAAACTCTCTATAATTAGGGTCTGAATCATGCTCTGGTAAATCTTCTGTAACGACATGCATATTCCCAATCCAACTATCTGTTAGCATTGTTTGATTATCTACAATAGCTTGCTTGAAACTATCATCACCTTGCCATAAACGTGCTTTTCCAATATTCACTTTTCCGTGAGTATAATACTTTCCGCTTTCTTTAAAAAAAGTTACCTTAATAATCAAATTTTCTCTTTCTTCCATGTTAAAAACTCCCTATTAGTAGATTGAAATCATAGTTTTTCGTAACGATGTACCAAATCTTTTTCACTATTAACTTTGTATTCAATAATATTCAAAGTATCTCTTTTTTCTTTATCTACTGAAAGGTATCCAAAATAAGCTAAATGACCTAATGCATTTGTTTTTGTAGCAAATTTCTCATTAAGCAAAGAATTTAATTGTTCCTTGGAAATAGAAGGATTATTCATTACAGCATTTAAAATGAAATCCTCTTGTTCAATTTGATGATTAATTAATCTCGACCAAATTTTGTTCACAACTGATTTCTCGGCTCTCTTACCACACGCACTACATACTGGAATTCCAAATCCCAGACCACCCATGTTATAGCGTTGTACTTTGTTAAATGTATTTCCACACTGACATTTATAACGTTTAGGCTCAGTTTTTCTTACAATCCCCTTTTTTGTAAATAGTTCTGGAAATTCCTTTTTAACTACAGATAACATATCAACCATGACTCTCTCTCCTTCTCTTTATCGTTTCTATTACGTTTATTTATTTTCTAAAGCAGAACAAAAAATCTTTATTCTCTTTTGTTTATTTCGCTGTACTTGTTTACACCCTTGAAAATGAGGACAAATGTTTCTTTTTAATCCTCTGCCACTTAAAGCTTGAAAACATACACACAACTCATAAGTGTCCTCTTCCTTCATTGCAATCGAATTCATCTTGCCTTCTTGTCTTTGAATCGGACAATCATCCATTTTTACATACACTTCATCGGACTCATCTGATGTAGCGTAGACAGAAGCGAAAATCTCTATTTCTTTTCGTTTCATACAAACACCTCTTCCGGATTTCATTGACTATAGTATAACAATTATTTTTCTTTAAGTAAAATAAAATTTACATATTTCTTTATGATGAATAACATTATATATATTGTATAAAATAATATAAAGATATAATATGTAAATAAAAGGAGGTAATTATATGGAACAAAAATATATGTTAAACTATTTACTAACAATTGTGGGTTTTATATTTCTTTTGCTATCCAATATACTAAATTTAAATGTATTTGTTTTTTCAATATTCATATTCATCAGTATAACTTCCAATTTTGGGGCGTTCGTCCTATGGATGAGAATGTTTAACGAACATAAACAATCATTGCAAGAAAAAGAGGAATGATTATAATCATTCCTCTTTCATTTCTTTCTGAAACTCCGTAATGCCTACCCCTGCAAAAACTAAGGCAGATAATGAAATCGCTAATTCTGGTGTTTTCGCCTCTACTTTCCAATAACCTTTCGATGACGTGATAGAGAACTCACTGGTCCATATATTTTGGTCAAAAGTTAAATCAAATGAATCTAACTCCCTTACAAGCTTTCCATTTTGGATAAGTCCATTGTCCTTTGTTAATTGATTAGCTACCATCCAAGCATGTTCAATGTTTGTTGATGGGTTAAATGAACTAACAAAGGTACATTTATTTTTCTTTTCTCCTTGAACCCAACCTTCTTTTTGGAAAATCTCATCTCTTCCCCATTTAAAGCCCATGACTTTTTCTGCAAGTAAAGTATTCATTCGCTCTAATGTTTCTTTTTTCAAAGTAATCATTCCTTTTTATAAACTGGATTAGCAATGTTCTAACATTTCTTTATTAACATCCTCCATTTTTAAGTTCATGCTCTTTTCCACACGTTTCTTTTCGTATTCGATTTGTTCTTTAATTGCTTCACATTGCTCCTTATAGCACTTTCTACACTCTTCTTCTGTAAAGAAAACATTTAAGGATGTTCCTGTAACGGAACGATAACCAGTATTATCATATGGAGCAATGATTTTGCTTAATGGTTTTCCTTTTTTACCAATTGGTCGAAAGTGATAAGATGAATAATAGACTGTTTTGTTTTTTGGTAACTTATCATTATCAACTATTACCACTTCTTGAGGTGGTACATGACGGATTGGCGATTCTAAAATATTATTATGACGATAATCGCAAATCCATACCTTATCCCCTTCCTTCACTGTATCCCCTATTAGCTGTTCAAAATCAACGTATTCCATCATTAATTCCTCCTTAAT
>NZ_JAKUFQ010000114.1:0-16152 GCF_022663475.1 Bacillus cereus group sp. BfR-BA-01382 | reverse complement strand
AATACGAAACGGATTAAGGCAAAATTAAAAATGAGCCCGGTACAATACCGGACTCACTTTTATCAAGCTGCCTAATGAAATAACCGTGTCTAACTTTTAGGGGTCACTTCACAGTTTTACTCTTTTTTCTATTACCTTATTTTATCATTCAATCATTGAATAACCTCTACCATGTATCGTTTGAATATATCTTTCTTTCTTCTCGCACTTTAACTTTTTTCTTACATACCCAATATATAAATCTACTACATTTGGATTTACTACTACGTTATATCCCCAAACCTGATTCAAAAGCATTTCACGGCTCAATATTGTATTTTTATTCTTGATTAAAAATACAAGTAAATCGTACTCGCGCTTAGTAAGCGAGAGATTTTCGCCACCTTTTTTCACAATATTACTAGATGCATCAACAAAGAGATCTTTAAACTGATAAAAGTTTGTCTCATTTTGCTGAATACAGTCACTTCTCCTTAAAATTGCTTGAACCCTTGCTACTAATTCTTCTTTCACAAATGGTTTTCTTATATAATCATCTGCTCCTGCTTGTAGCCCTGCTATGCAATCCTTACTAGAAATATTGTCGGTCACAATAATGATCGGTGTCGTTTTAACAAGTCGTATTTGTCTGCAAATTTCTGGTCCCGATATACTTAATGAGTCCCAATCCAATATGATAATATCCCAATCTTGTTCATATATTATATTTAAACCTTGGTTTTCATTGTGAAGTTTTAAAATGAAATAGCCTTCTTGCGTTAGACCGCTTACAATTTTCTTTGCTGAAGACCGTTCATTTTTAATCACCAACACCTGCTTCACCGATGGTTCACCTCTACTTCAAAATAACTTATTTAGATAAAAAATTATCCCCAAAAAACAATTTAAGATTTATAAATTTAAAACCCCTAAATAATCCATTAAAACAGTTTATTAGGAGAACTCTATATAATCTTACAATAGGTATGGATAAAAACACAAAACATATGAAGATTGGAATAAATTAAAATTTTAATACAAACTCACCAGTTGGGCGTTTACTAGCAGCTATAGTACCTCCCTACTTATCATCAATAACCATTTTTTTATTCTCTGTTTCAAGGATACCGTCCCATCAACTTCAGCATTCTATAAAACCACAAACAAAAAAACCATAACCTCGCCAACCTGGCAAAGTTATGGTTCATATCATACAATTTGACTTTACCCATAAAGTTGCCGCTACAGGAAGCATAAGTTTTCCAGAAAACCCTTGTTTTTGCAGATAATTATTTAATTATTCACTAGAATGGGAAGCATAATTTGGCCGTAAGTTAATTATTAACCCATAAGCTGACCGCAAGAGGAGGCATACAGTTTTACCAACTTATACCATAATTAATTTAGTAGATTAAAGAAGGGGTGAATACAATTTTGTTTAATTTAAATACACATCAATGTCACTGCGATGAAATTATAGAGAGGAAAATACGATATGATTCTAAAGTTCTAGAATATAAATGTAAGTTTTTAAATGCACAAGATCAAAGCCTTGTGCAATTTCACATTATCGAAGACTCCTTTACAATGTTGGCTGGTCGAAACAAATTAACGATTCCTAGAGGAAGTTATACAATAGCTTATTATTGGAAAGATCGTCCATATAATTTATATTTCTGGAGGGACAATAAAGGTAATTACCTAGGCTCCTATTTTAACATTGTAAAGAATACATGTATAAATGATAAAATGGTGACTTTTGAAGATTTAATTATTGATATTTTAGCACTTCCAAATGGTGAATACTTTATTTTAGACGAAGATGAATTACCGGAGAAATTAGAGGATTTCGAGAATGGTTCAGTCCAATATGCCCTAAATTCATTAATTAAGTCTATTGATACTGTTCTTTCTCAAGCATTTTCAGAATCTGAAGGAATTTATAAACATGAAAAGTTTGCTCCATTATTAGAAAAATGAGGGAGTAAATGTAATTAAATTAAAGAAGGCGCTAGCAACATGAGCCAGTTATAAAAAGAGTTTGTTAGAACCATATCTTTGCCGCAAACAAAAAGAACCATAACCTCGCCAATCTGGCAAAGTTATGGTTCATATCATACATGTGACTTTACCCATAAAGTTGCCGCTAAAGGAATCATAACTTTGCCGGAAATCACATGTTATTGAGGAGATTTAGTTGATTATTCGAGGAAAAAGGAAGCATAACTTTGCCGTGGACTAATTATTAACCCATAAGCTTGCCGTGAATTTTACAACAAAACAAATAAAAATACCTATTATCAGTATGAGGTATTTAATCTTACTATTTTATTCATTAGAACTTTTATACGACAAGTTCAGTAACTTTAACAATGGAATTTTAGTATACAGGCTTAATGATAAAAGTGCTTGTAGTGATATCCTTTGCTTTCTAAGCATAATTGCTTTTAGAGTCATAGGATGTATTCCTGCCGCTTTACAAAACTGGCGATGGTCACTTTGAAAAAGAACTGTTACATACTGTTCAAGCATTAAAGAGATCTCTTCTATTGTCGGAGGAACAATGTATGGAGCTACTTGTAACAATTCTCCTATACTTTTATTAATCCATTCATCTCTTTGAGTTATCTCATATTGCTTTTCCGAAAAATCATATTCTCTTTGTCCTAACCAATTACCACATGCATAACAATGACCCCGAGACTGTCTAATAGCTACTTGTTCTCTCCTACATTTTGGATTAGGACACAAAGCTTCTAATTTTCTTTTATGCTTCAAACATACAGTGGCACAATCAAAATACCAAATAAATGGTTCATATATTTCTTCATCAACCTTCTTCCATTCATCAAGACAGTGGGGACACCACTTCTTATGAAAATTATATAAATTCTGAGAATATACAACTCCCTTCCAAGTTAGCATCGTCATGTACTTAAAACCTTTTTGTAACGTTAACAGTTCTAAGGATTCAGCAATTATCGATGTACTTTTTGCCATACTATAATAAGAAGTCTGATTGATAAAACTTCCCTGTTGAGGTTCTTTAGAAAGTAAGTTACGCTTCTCTGGATGCAAAAAAATAATATGAGAAACAAGGGTTCTTAATTTAACATTATGCGCATCAGCAAGTCTTTTAAGATAACTATTTAAGCATTCAACCATTGGAGTACCAATATTTATAGGTTTTATAGGATAGAAATAACTAACTGTTGGCTTTTTAGATATATCCATATTTTCAGCCTTCCATATAATCTTGTTTACCTACAGGATCTCTTTTTGGATTACGTATTCCTACCTTACGCCCTCTAGTCGCAACTGTTTTTTTCGCTTGCTTTTCCTCTCTCTCTTTTAATCCTATTTTATATAAGAAATTCATCCTATGTTGTTCATTTTCATCAAATAGAGCTTCACCTTGTTCAATTTCCCCATACAACATTTCTAAAGCCTGAATTGGCATAGCATATTTATGTAGCATTTCTTTTGTAATGGTGCTTTTTTGATTATGAAGAGCATCTCCGAGACAACGAGTTAACCAATCTTTTAATATACCTACACACCCCAATGTACGCTCATAAATAAAATCTGCATGCTGTAATAAATTAGGTTCTTCTTCTAGAGGCATGTTTTTTTGCAACATACGAATCACTGATAAAAATGTACGGTATTCATCTACATTACTGGCTTTATATCTTGGGAAGTGTATACTAATTGTCCTACGACTAAGCTGAGCACTTAAATTAAAAAATTCTTTCAATTCATATGTACCAACTAATATGTGAGGTACTTTTGTTTGATTTGCTAAAGACTTAATAGTATCTAGTTGATTTTGTAAACTTTTAGAGCCCGATACTTTTAGCAAATGTTGCGCTTCATCCAATATACAAGCTACAGGTCTTCGAAACTTAAATGCGTTCTCAAGGGAGCTTCTTAACGCATACCAGGTAGATTTACTATGATAGTTAATTGTAGAATTTTGCACCTTATCCTTTTGGTTTTCTATAATAACCTTATGATTTATAAGTGGTTCCTGTAATGCCTCTAAAGTTCGATAATAATAATCTTTCCAAGTAAATTTTCCAGAATCAAATCCTACAACTTCAGTTCTTACTATAGGGACTCTCCCTCGATCCCTTACTAATTCTTCCTTCATTTGTTCAATGAAATATTCTTCTAACACGTGGGCTAAAGTTGTTTTTCCTACCCCACTTGGTCCAAGAACTAAAAAGATAAAGGTTCCTGCCGGATTAAGGATACAAGATATGAGTTGTTCTTTGACTTGTTTAATTATAGTATGTTCTACCACAAGACTTTCAAATTGCTTTAACTTTTTATCTTGTTCAACAAATGAAGGTCTATTCTCATTCTCTTTATATTTATTCATCTTAATCTCAGCCTCCCTTCTTATAGATATCAAACTCTTGAAATTCCATATTTTCCAATAAATCTTTAGCTTTTGATGAAATAGAAGAAGGATATTGTTCTTCAAATTCGTTCTGATCCCCTTTAGAAGACAATTGCCTCTTCATATTCTCTGCCATTAATTTCTCTTTTCCCTCAATATTATTAACAAATTCAGCAATTTTCTTAGCTGTGATGCTATATCCTTTGACATGATTTTGTTTTCTTTTCTTAATTTCCTCCATAGCTAATTTTAACTCTCGTTCCGTTTTCCCTTTTAATTCATGATAATATTCAGAGGTACACGTTATCCATTTTTTATTTACATACGCGTAAGCAATTCCGATATTAAATGGATCATATCTCACAGGTACACTTTTCGCCTCAAGTATAGAATTATTCAAAGCAGGGCTCCAATAATTTATATAATTCACTTTAATACCTGTACGTAAATTCACTTTAGCCACCCCATTCCTTGTAGACGGCAAAGTAGTAACGATAAAGTTTTCATCATACGAGATGAAATCAAGTTTCCGCTCTCCTGTTCTATATATGCCTTCATTAAGTGCTTCATTAGGCGTAAGCCCTTCCAATGATGGATGTACATTATCGCTGTATACCTCCACTAGCCATTTACCAAACACATCTTCCAAATTTTCCAAAGTCCATATCGCGTGATTTACAGGATTTACAGCCTTGGTAACTTGTCGAACATTCTTCATAATTTGAGTATTTCCCCTTAGATTATGAAGGAAATTAGCATTCGAGGTGCCAAACAATCTTTCAATTACACTTCCAAATCTAGCTTTTGCTGGTGGTCTTACTTTTTTGTTAATTTCGTACATAGCTGTAAATGTCTCGAAATAAATGCTGTGAAATTCTTTTCCTCCGTCCACTACAATAGATTGCGGAAGTCGATGATATTTACGCACACATTCTCTCAATGCTACCATCACTGATCTGTAACTAGGTGACTCGAAGGTAATATAATGGGAAAGAACCATTCTAGAGTAAGCATCCACTAATAATGTTAGCCATGGTCTTCCTAATACTTTACCCGTCCTAGAACATACAACCTGAATATCTAACTGTGTATGATCTATATGTGTAATCTCAAAAGGTCTATCCCCATGTTTTGGAACGCTTCTTTCTAAGTTCCAATAAAACGGCTCATGCTTATAAGCAGACCGTTCTCCTTGTCTTTTCTTGACTTGTTCATATCGATTTCTATTTTTAATAGCCTTACAAAATGTTTTATAGCTTGGAACAGAAATATTTTTACTTTCACATAGAATGACTAGTTGTCCGTATACGATTGTTTTATTCTTCTGTTTAAGACTCTCATATTCCCTTTCAATTACTTCTTCTATTAGAGATATTGTTTCAGTTGGAAGCTTTTTCTCTCGATTACCCTTGCTTTGATTTTTAGCTAATAAACCTATATATCCATTTCCATATATCTGTTGAGCCTCTTTGTAGTCTTTTACCCACTGTCTCAAAGTTCTTTCAGAAACTTCACTACTAGGTATTTTTTCATTATTTAATTTTCGCTTAACTACATTTATTTTTCTATTAGCCCTTGCCAACTCTTCTGGTCCCATTTCTAATATATTTTCTATAAAGGGCGCATATTTTCTACTCTCCTCTTTTTCATTTTTGAGATCTATCCTACCGTTATTCAGCAACTCTATAAAATGTATTTTAGGTAGTTCTAATAGCCCATTTTCATCCGAATAAAGCGAGATGGATTGAAAACCTACATTTACAATCCTCCAAAGAATTCCGTCCCACATAACTGTCGCATTAACATCTATTGTTACAGCTGTTACAGGATGAATATTTTCAGTTTTTGTTGAATTAATACTTTCAAAAGCCTTACTACGCTGTTCACTCAAAAAAATCGGTACATCATTAGAATTGGCAATTATATATTTCATCAGGTCCACATATATTTCATTCTTCACAATCAATGTATATACATCATCAGCATTTGTTGTTTTTAAAGAAGCCAGCAGTTCGGATAATTTCATTCCTAAATTCGAAGAAAGAATATTAATGATTTCTTTTTTCTTGTCTTCTGGTACTGTATAATCTCCATTCTTGAGATACGCCTCTAGAAATATAAGATTTCTGTGCACATTTATATCCATTTCAGCCGATGATCGAACAACAAAATCCAAACCTAATTGATTGGCTGCAATTTCTGCAGGTGGACATCTCCAGTTCCCATCTTCATCTTTTAAGTACCTTACTGGATCTTTTTCTGAAAGCTTAATTAGTTGTTCTTCTGTTTTCCATTCCTCAATCTGTGCACCATCTTTTCTTAATACTAAAAAATCTGGAGTATAATAAAAAGATATTCTCTTACCATTTTCACGAGAATAATCTAACTTTAAGGTAATAGGCTGATCATAATATTCGAGTACATCATCATCATATTCCATTAGGTACATAGCAACTAGTTCAACTGTATAACTCTCGTATTGAATAGACATCCCCATTTTCTTACTTGGGTATTTCCCAGATACGTTTTTCTTCGAACTCCTAACACTACGAGAAGGCGGTGATGTCCGGATTTTTTGAATTGTACTAACCGCTTCTTTGGTAAAATTCAACAAAATACACCAGCTTTGAAACTCCTGTTCACTGAACATGACTTACCTCCTATCATTAGAAAATTCATTTTGCATCAATACATTTAAATACTCTCTTAACTTCTTATCTTTAAGTAAACCTGGCCTATGGGCAATTTCTTCTATCTTTCTTCTACTCGGATACACACCGTTCTTTCCTAGAACTTCAACACAGTTATCAATTATTAAGCAATTATCTTCATAAGCCTGTTTTGTTCGTCTTTTAATAAATTCTTTATTCTTTGCAGAAATAATCTTGCATAGGTCTGGAAAATGTTCGTAAAGCGTCCTTTTAGGGTAGCCTATCAACTTAGCTAATTCAGTCATAGATATAATGTGTTCTGAATTGCTGGCATACTTCTCGAGCATAGCCAATGCTCTAGTGTGATCAAATCTGATTTCTCTTGTACCTTGATTCCGTGAAGCAAGCTCTGTATTCAAGGTAATTAGAGTTTTATTTTTATTTTTATTTGTACTGATATCTTGGGTGTAGAAATAAACCGGTGAAATATCAAATAAGCTACATATTTCAAAAATCCTAGGAAGGGGTGGTAAAACTTTTCCTTTACACCAATCCCAAAGAGTCGTTTTTGCTAAGTTTAAGTTTTTCGCAAACCTTTGTAGATTCCCATCTTCATAAATTTCAACAAGGTAATTTAAATTTCTAATGATTTGTTGTCTATTTCCTGAAACCGATATTTCTTCTTTATGATTTATAAATTGTTCCGCCATTAAAGTTATTTTGCAATTAAGCTCTAGATTGTATGAATCTTGATTATTACCTTTTTCCATACCTAGCCATGTATTGCAATATACACAGTATCCATTTTGACTTTTTCTATGTAAAATAGGGAGATTTTTATTACAAGAAGGACATTGTATCTCTAGTCTACGTTTATGTTTAAAACAAACCTTAACTACCTCGAGTTTCCACAATAATGGATTATAATGAATTTCTTCATTATTCATTTGTTCTTCATAGCATGCTGGACACCACGAAAGCTGGTTTTTCAATAAATACCGTGATGGAATTACTTCTTTCAATCCCATTAATGTCAATTGATCTAAATGCTGTACTCCTGTTAAACTTTCTAAAACAGTTACCATATCTATAGCATTTTGTTCAAATGTATTAATTGTTCGGGCACCATCGTAAAATCTATTTCCACCTCTTTTAACACTATTGATAAGGAATTCTTTATCAAGTACTGGTGCAATGATATAAGAAAGTAATGAGGACGGATAAACTTTATGTACTTCTGATAACCTAATTAAGTAACTTGTTAGGCATTCCATGTGGGGACTTCTTACTCCTATAGGTTTGACTCCATATAATTGACTTCTTTTTGAATATGCATAATGCAATTTCAACACCGCACTTTGTAAAATATCCTATTACAAATATGGACAGATATGTTCTTATATAAACTACTAATTCTTCCAAATAAAACATTTATGAATCCTTATTGAAAAACTAGATGAATGATATAATTAAATGTAATGAATGTACTAGCGTGAGAATTATAATGGGTACTCAACCTAATGCATATATAAACTGTCAAACCGATTTATTCGATGCCGCAAATCAATTATGTAGACCGGTTTCAAAGAATAATTTATAGGTTTGAAATAAAACTTCATCAAAATGTTTTGCAAATCCTTATTTAGCGAGAATCAAAAAGAAGCCATTTTGAAAAAAGATTAATCAAAATGGCTTCTTTTCTTTTTGAATGAGCCTTCCGTTTTATAAAAAAGTTTGATTAAAAATCATATAAAAACTTTAAAACGGAAAGGAATAGAACTGTAAACATTTTTATAAATAATATAACTTTATGTAAATGTGGTATCAGGTATTCATTATCATATTTTTTTCTTTTGACTTGATCGTTCTTGTTCATAACGTCCATTAACTAAAGCCTTTAATTCATTCCACAATGATAACGCTTTGTCTATACCTTCTATTAAATCATCCGTACTTGGTAAATCGCTATTGTTCATTCTTGGTTGAATATTAATTGTCATTATCTCATTCCACATTTCAACCTCTATATATTTAAACGTCCTAGGATTATCAGAATCTGCTACATTTCCAATTTTTTCAGTTACATTACCTAATGCACATAAGAACTCATAATATTTATTCCGATTGAGCCCGTCAAAGAAGGGACCTTGCAAACTGTTCCAATAGTCAGCTAAAGAATCATGAAATAAAGACCAACCACTATGTACTTTATTATTAGGAAATGCTTCTTGATCTACCGATTTTAATCTCTCAATTATGTCATTAAGCTTCATCATTTCCATATACTCATTTGATGTTATTTCAAACTTACAATTTCTAATCATTTCATCTGATTCTATAACTTCTTCTTCTGATTCTATAACTTCTTCTTTTCTTAGATATTCTAAAATTTCCTTAAGTCCGTATAGTCCAATTACAAAACCCAACCCTATCACCGTAAAGCCATCACCCATAGGAGTGCTAAATTCATAGTCTACCTTATTTGGAAACAGCCACATGAGCATTAGAATTACAAAACAAATAAGAGCTACAGATTGTGATGCTATAGAAGACTTTTTATTTTGGGTTATTTCTAGCAAATCCGAAAGACTTAGAAGAGCAGCCATTACAGATATAAGAGCAATAACAATAGTTGGGATTGAAAAGTTAAAAATTCGTAAAATCCCAGCAATAATTAAAATTCCACCAACAGCTAATACAAAAAATGCCGATTTAGACTTCATACTTTCCACCATTCCTACTTACATTTTTGATCATATTTTACCAAATCGTATTGTTATTTCAAATGAGACAACTTAGCGTTTTTTTAATCTTATAAAATATAAATTGTACTCTCTTTTAATCTATCTCTTTTGTAATGGCAAGACATCATGAATCATCATATCTTCAAAAGCACTTTTGACTGTTTTCCAATATTTTAGTTTAATTACTGGATTAGTCGCGTGTTCCTTATATGCTTCATAATTGCTTGTACGCTTTAATTCAGCCTCACTATTTTGTTTTTCAAGGTTGGGATTATAGTTCGCAACCATAAATGCAAGTTCTTCTTTTTGTACCCACCACTTCTGAACAAAGGTGTCAAGAAGCGCATCGATAGTCCGCTGAATCATTTCTTCTAATATAGAAGATACGTATTGACCACGGTAGGCTTCTGGATTCGCTTGAATTTTTGTCCATAACTCTTCCATGAGTCCAGCCAAATTAGGATTACTTTTCTTCAACCATCCAATATATTGATTGACTTCATCCACTGTTTTGTCCGCTGTTGGTTTCTTTTCAGCTTCTTCTTGCGTATTCGGCACGAAAGCCTGGATTAGCTGTAAAATATACTCGTAATTAATTTCTTCTGTTTTAACCGATTCGAGTTCATATTCGATATTGATATCTATCTCGTCTACATCCTCTTTTTCCTTGCGTAGTTTCTCTAAAGCATTGACGTATTTACCGTGATATTCCTCAATTTCATCCAATTGAATAGGATATGTTGTGCCTAGTTGCGCATCGTTATATTCTGTATATACCTGAATATTCGCAAATGCTCGGTCTAAAGCTTGATAGGCTTTTGCAAATTTCTGCAGCTGTGCTTTTTCCATACCATCTACATCAATGGATTTTGGAATTGAAGCCACTTCACGTAATTCCTCAATGGCTGTTAAGAATGTATCATGGGCCTCTTCCCATATTGGGGCGGTGACCTCATTTTCACCACCATTTGAGTAAAGAACAAGTGCTTGCTTCACCTTCTCTTCGAAAATAGCTGGTGTTTGG
The DNA here is from genome assembly GCF_022663475.1 of Bacillus cereus group sp. BfR-BA-01382. Taxonomy (NCBI): domain Bacteria; kingdom Bacillati; phylum Bacillota; class Bacilli; order Caryophanales; family Bacillaceae; genus Bacillus; species Bacillus cereus group sp. BfR-BA-01382. Next base: position 5,349 of record NZ_JAKUFQ010000114.1, on the reverse strand, counting down.
AAAGTAACGATTTGTCCATATTTCTTTGCTTTATCAAACAAGCGGTTTGTACGTGAAAAGGCCTGAATTAAATCATGCGGCTTCATTGCAGGGCGGTCAATAAATAGGGTTGATAGACAAGGCGCATCAAAACCGGTTAATAAACGGTCTACTACAATGATAATATCCAATTGCTCGGAGCGTGGAAGGAATTGCTCCTTTTTACGTGCTAATCGATCATTTACATTGCGGTTATATGCTCGTATCGTTTCAATTGTATAACTTGTACCGAACTCCGCATTATAATCACGCAGCGCTTCTTTCATCTTCTCTTGGTTTTCAATAGACGATTCTTCATTTTCAGAAATCGAATACGTCATTGCTACTTTAGGAAAATCAGGTAAAACACGTTTCGTCTTCTCACTAATTTCAACAGTTGTTTCTCCCGCTTTTACACGTTTAAATAAATCATAATAACGTTGTGCCTGTGCAATAGAAGAAGTTGTTAGAATTGCATTATACGTCTTACCAACTCCATTTTGAAAGCCGAGTTTATTACGTGATTTATTGATAATCGAATGAACTACTTCCAGCATATGACGTTCATCTTCATATACGCGCCTCGGTAAACGTGCTTCTTTTTCCTCCATTGTGAGATCACTTATATCTATTTCACAATCTAATTGCACTAACACTTCATCGAGTTCTTCTTCTGAAAAGGTATTTTTATATTCGATTTGGAAACCAAGCACTGCTTTATCATAAATAGCTTCTTTTACAGTATATTCGTGCAATCGGTGTCCATATTGCCCTTCTGTTGTACGTGGCAGATTACCCATTACTTTTTTCGCATTTTCAGCAAAAATAGGGGTACCTGTGAAACCGTACCATAACGAACGAATAAAGAACTCTTTAATTTCTTTTTGTTTTTGTGGCGATACTGCTCGATGACATTCATCAACCACGAACGCTATTTTCAATTGGTGAAGTGCCCTAGCTTTCTTGTTATCATCTTGTCCTTCAAAACGTTTCATCACATGGTTTAGCTTTTGAATCGTTGTCACAACGACGGTTCGTTCATCAGATAATAGCTTCTTAATCAAATCATTTACATTATTCGTTTCATCTATATCAATGACATCATGTTCAGCATACGATTCGAATGAACCTGTTGTTTGTTGATCTAAATCGACACGATCCACGATAAAGACAGTCTTTTGTAAGGACGGTATTTGTAATAGATTACGTGCTACTTTGTATGATGTTAAGGTTTTACCTGATCCCGTCGTATGCCACACATAACCCGACTCTTGTCGACGAGATGCTTCTTTAACAGCTTCAATCGCATGGATTTGATAGGGACGAAGCAAAATCAATGATTTTTTCACACTATCAATGACTGTATATTGCGTCACCATTTTGTGCGCTTGTGGGATGGATAATACCGCTTTAGCAAAATCTAGGTAATTATTGATGGGCTGATTTTCATGGTCCACCCATTTACTTAAGAACTGTTCATTCAATTTCTCGTCACGCGCCGTTGCAATATAGCGCGTGTCCGTTCCATTCGACACAACAAACATCTGAACCGCAGAAAAAATACCTGTAAATTTATTTTCTTTCAAATACTTTTTAATTTGTCGAAATCCATCCATATAGGAGTGTTTTCGAGTTTTTAGTTCAATATGAATCATCGGTAATCCATTGATTAGTAATGTTACATCAAAGCGACGTTCTTGATCCTCTTTTGCACGACGATTACTTTGATATTGATTAATGACTTCATAAGAGGATATACCACCTGCAATATCTGCTCGATTCAATACTTTTAGACGAATCGTACCAAGTGCAGCATCTTCTCGCTGCACCTGTACTTTCGCAACCCCATTTTCGCCCGCTAGCCATTTGGCAGCTTCATAGAAATTCACAAAGTGTAATTGTTCTTGAATTTGACGAAATTCTTGTTCAGTCAAAGGAACCTCATTCAGTACATCTTTATTATTATTTTCAAGCTTTTTTTTAAAGTTTTGCCATAAATCATCTTCCGTATGTAAATCCCCACGATATGTCCATTGGGATTCACCACGAATTAATTGCTTAATCAAGCTATCTTCTAATTCTGATTCAGACACAAAAGAACGGACCATATGCTCACCTCATTTGGATTTTTTTAAACGAATATGCGCTGTAGCAACGCTTTTTTTAGTTGTTGGTAATCTTCGAGCTTTTTCTGATGAAGGGCAATTGTATCGTCCAATTGCTTGAAAAATGCACCGATTTTTTGTTGTTCTTCGAGAACAGGGACTTTAATGCTTATTTCTGAAAAAGTTGGAAATTGCACTCGTTGTTTCTCTATAAGCGATCCAGTGGCATACAACTTATATAAACGAATCGCTTGAGACGACGTAAGAACTATTCTAAAGTACTCATTATTACATTCCATTTTAATTTTCATCGTTACATAATATCCAGAAACTGCAACACTGAAATTGGAGCCATTAAAACCAACAGCCCCTAACGTCATGTTCATAGGGTTATATACAAACTCATTTGGACCGACTTTTTTGAATTTATCTGCTTTTTTCACAAGAAATTCTCGATTATACCTTGCGGTTTTTTGAGTTAATCCTTTTTCAACAGTTAAACTAAATAATTCTAAGTTAGATTCTTTGGGATTAATATACTCATTTGTTTGTTCAAATACTTCTCCCATTTTTAACTCAGTCCAATCCTCACTAAACCCATCAAACCGAACTTTCGGCACACGTTCGCCTTTTTGTGGAAACATTTTTTGCAGCATGGCTTTTTTATATTGTTGCTGCTGTTCGACCAATTTTCGTTGCAAAACAATTGTATCGTCGAGTTGCTTGAAGAAAGAACCGATTTTTTGTTGTTCTTCGAATTGTGGGAGGTAAACAACTACATTAGATAAGTTACTCCAATCTGAACGTGGCATTTTAGTTCCAGAAGAAGTATTAGCCACAGATAAAAATTTATATGTCTGAATTAAACTGTATAAAAAAACGTTCGAATTTTCACCTTGAGGATAAAAGGCCCATATTTCACCACTTTTAACACCTTCCGTATTCGAAAGCCACCATTTATTTAAATAAGGGCGTAATCTACCAAATAGAATATCTCCTTTTCGAAAAATAGAATTTGATTGTGTGCGAATCGATAAATCTCCAATTAAAACGCCCATATCACTTACTAAATTTTCTAATTCTACATCTAAACTGTAATCGTTTTGATTACCTGTTTCTTTACGGATAGACATAATTTCATCAATCGAAGCTTTTCTCCATTTATCAACAAATCCCTCAAACCTCACGTTAGGCACATTCTTACTCATTCTTTTCACCACATATTGCTTGGATAAGACATTGAAGTTCTTTTTGAGCATCTTCATTCGTACCTTCCAATTTATTCAACATCGCGAATAAGTTTTGTTCAGCTTGTTGGAGTTCTTGCTGTGTTTGTCGCATTGCACCTGATAGCTCAACAAGTGAAATTTCTTCTTCTTCCTCAAACGTGTCCACATAGCGAGGGATATTTAAGTTGTAAGCATTTTCAACGATTTCATCGAAAGAAGCGACATGTGCGTATTTTTCAACATCTTCACGTTGTATATATGTTTCAAGCATTTTGTCGATATGTTCATCTTTTAAGACATTTTGATTTTTATCTTTTTCAAATTCGTTTGATGCGTCAATAAATAATACATCTTTTGTTGAACGATTTTTCTTTAGGATAATAACAGTCGTTGGGATAGATGTATTAAAGAAAATATTCGATGGTAGCCCGATCACCGTATCAATTGCTCCGTTATCTAATAAGATCTTGCGAATCTTACCTTCTGCATTCCCTCTAAATAAAACGCCATGTGGCAATACAATCGCCATCACACCACTATCTTTCAAGTGATAGAAGCCATGTAGTAAGAAAGCAAAGTCTGCTTTCGATTTCGGTGCTAATACACCATACATTGAAAAGCGTGGATCATCTAAGAATCCTTTTTCCGCAGTCCATTTAGCCGAATACGGCGGATTCATTAATACACCATCAAAGTTCGTTGGTTCATCAGTAGGCCAGTCTTGGTCCAATGTATCTGCATTGTTCAAATGTTGGTTGGCAGTATCTACACCATGCAAAATCATGTTCATACGAGCCAAATTATATGTAGACGTATTTAGCTCTTGTCCGAAGTATGAAATTGTTCCAGCTTCATTCGAGTATTTCTTCACGTTTAATAGAAGTGAACCCGATCCCATTGTTGGATCATACACCGAGAAGCCTTTTTTATTTTCTTTGTCATGTAAGACGATTCTTGTCATAAGCGTTGAAATGGCTTGTGGCGTGTAAAATTCGCCTGCTTTCTTACCTGAATCCGATGCAAATTGACCGATTAAGTATTCATAAGCATCGCCTAGCATGTCCCCATCATGTCCTGCAACGTTCAAGACGGATAATTCTTTCATCACTTCCGCAATCGTTTGATTTTGCTTTTGAGGTGTTGAACCTAATTTTTTCGAGTATAAATCGACATCTTCAAATAGGTTTTCAAATGTTTCACTTGATTGCTCGATATTGCGGAAACCTTGTGCTAAATCTTCTAATTGGAATAGCCCTTTATGGATTGCTTGAACAAGTGCTGTAAAGGTTAAGTTAGGTTCAAGCGTGTAAGAAAAGTCGTATTGTAATTCACCAAGTAAATCGTCTTTCACATCTTCATCTTGGCACGCTTCTGCATAGGCTTTTTGTGCGACTTCTAGGTTGGTTGTTGGTACTTCAAGTAATGATGTAGCATGCATAAGCATCTTATCTGATAAGTATTTATAAAAAACTAATCCTAATAGGTAACTTTTATATTCATTTGCGTCCATTTTAGAGCGTAAAATATCAGCTGAATTCCATAATGCTTGGTATAGTGTTTTCGAGTTTTTTTCTTCCATTTATTCCACTCCTAGTAAATTAGTTATTTTCCACATCTGATTTTTGAATCATTTTCAAAAAAAATTGTTCTTCTAATTCAGATTGCTGTTTTAATAAATATTGACGTTTACATAAGTTAAAATAAGCTCTACCAATCAATGATTGCTTTTGAAGATTAGGCAAATTAATATGTAAATCCTTTAAAATAGCTGGTGTCATTTTAGGTAAAGTAGAACCCTGCATAAACATCAGCTTTTGTTTACGAATCTGGTTAGATTCATTTAGGAGATAGCAGAAATAATACGGATTAATCAATGATTCCTCAATAATGATTTTCGCGAAATTCTGATTAAGTAACTTCCCTTGATTACTTTCTGTTATGACAGTCGCCCTTGTACCTACAAAGCTAATTACAATATCACCTCTATATGCAAGATA
>NZ_JAKUFQ010000113.1:0-16434 GCF_022663475.1 Bacillus cereus group sp. BfR-BA-01382 | reverse complement strand
ATTTCTTTTTATGTTGCTTATATTAAATTCAGTTGGTTTTAGCTGTAATTCACTTGAGATTACATTTTGAATGGATGCATAGTGCTTAAATTCTGAATTAAGCTTTTCATGGACAATATAAAGAGCAGTAACCATAACAAGGACCATTCCTACTACCATTCCTATAAACCCTTTTTTAGTTTTTGATTTTTCACTTATTGCCATTAACAAAATACCTGCTATAGCAATAGCCAAGCAAACAACTACTTTAAATGTCATAAAAATCTCCCCCTTTCTATACATATAGTGACATGCTCAATGAATACAAGAGAACTTATCACCTATATTCATTGAGTGAATCCAGAAACATAATATCATTTTATATAAATTAATAGTTATTGTTTCTTTACTATTCCATCTACATTTATCGTTCCTTCAGATGTTTGTACGTAATAAATACCTACAGAAGTAGTTGCTATATAACGGTTATCCTTATCACTCTCTTTTTCAATAATAACGTCATCATTGTTAATATTTAACTTTTTAGCAACTGCTTTTTTAACTTCAGATATAATATTTTTCTCCCTTATATTCGTTTTTTCTTCACTTTCTTTGATATCATGTAATGACTCACTATCCTTTATTTTTTCAACCTTGAATAAAGTTCCATTCGGGTTAAAATAAAATTTATATCTATTAGTTTTTGTTGCCACTTCATATATATCATCATCTCTATTTACGATTTTATATTCAGAATCATCCACATGTAATTCTTTTGTAATTGCATTATTGATTTTTTCGCCCCTCTCTATATCAGCCTTTGAAATCGGATAGGTTATTAGAATAAACCCGATGAAAATCGCAATTACTCCGAAAAACACCCCATCACCATATCGAATGGCTGAAATAAGTATGCTTGTTCCTACCAATAACAATAACCCTCCAACTAAAATACACAAAAACGTTATAACTCCACTCACATTAAACACCTACATTCATTTTTAGAAGTCCTATCCAATTGTTATAACTCATCTTATAATTCCGAAACTTTACCATTCGATAGAATATGAACCTTATATTGGCATGGTTCCTCAACTTTTGGCTCTTCTATTTTTTTAGAGAAATATTCAATAGCTTTTTTAATTGTTTCATTTATTTCTTCAGGAGTTAACGGTCTTTTAATTCTAAAACTATCCATATCTATAATAAATTCATTCGTATTTAAAGTTTTTGCTACGACTTTAAAATCTATAGCTCCATCCTCTTTTAAACAGTTATTATTCTCTGCCCATTCTTTTGTTACTACAAATAGATTATCTAATCCCATGTTTCATAGCCCCTCTCCCTATATACTTTTTCATTTCATTGACTACTTTTTCAGGAGTTACGATATCTTCCATTCCTGTACCTTTTAATTGTGGAGCAACATTTAAATCAACCGCTAATAACTCTTTCCCATCTTTAACATAATCAATTGCTACCAATGGGAACTCATATGGGTCTAAAATCCCTTCAAAGGAAGGCATTCGTGACCAACAATCAACAATAGTAATTTCAACGTCTCCTACATTACTTCTCCAGTCATTCTTACTGCGATAATCCAGTATCGTCTTTCTACGGCCAACATTTAAAACTCTCCAACTCTCACCCAAATTCCCACAAAATAAGGTGCAGAAAGTATCTATTGGATAGGTTTCTAATGCTTCTATTAATGAGATTCGAATTTTCCCTTCCCCTTGATGTTTGCTAATATCTGTGTGAACAACCACTTCGGCATGTAAAGGGTATTTCTTTGCCATTTCATGAAGGTAACCATAAGGAACGGTTTTAATGCCTTTAGAAGACATGTAATCAAACATCTGCGGACGATTCATTCCCATATCATGTTTTCGTAAAAAAGGCACTCCACTTCCATCAAAATGATGGTCATAATAATCATGAAAATTCGTAATTAACTTCACTTCTCTACTCATGTTTATCTTCCTCTCTTTTAATCAGAACAACTATCTGAATCACTACCACCACAATCATTTGAACCAGAACCTTCTATCTCATTCGAACCCCATCCCCCTGTTTTTACCAGGTCATCATCACTTAAAGCTGTATGCGTTGGATTTAATGGATGTAACGGATTTGTTATAGTTCCTGAATACATTTCATTAACTCTTTTATTTTTGGCAGAAGTTACAGCTCTTTCTGGAACTTTATAACCCGTTTTGCCTGAATTCGTAGTACCAATCACAAGGTTATGAAACTGGCGTTCTTTTTGACTTTCTAAAATATCCATTGGCATTCCACGAGCCATACTTTCTTGTTTCTTTTTATTTAAACGATTTTTTCTAAATCTCTTAAAAAACAAATTCATTCACTTCCTTTATGTCAATGTTAATCCATGACAATCATACATCTTTTCATTGACTATTGTCAATGAAATAAAACTAAAAAAAGACACATCTTTATTGACATGCCTTAAAAATATGAACTACCCTTTACACTTCTTAGATGATTTCTTATGACTGTTTTACCATCGCTTTAATAGTCGTAGCACTCTCTTCTGTTTCTACCACGTATTTACCTGTTGATGTAATAGCTGTGTATACATTCTCTTTATCTTTTGTTACTACCACTTCATCTAATTTTAATTGTAACTTCTCTGAAACTAATTTTCTCACTGCTTCAGTATCACTTGTTTTAGATTCATTTGCTTTATCATTATTATCTTTCATAGAATCTTTATTGTTATTTTCTTTTGTTACTTCATATTTTATAATATCTGCTGATATTGATTTGAATGTGAACTTATATGTAGCATCTTTTGTAATTGCGATAAAATCCCCTTTTTCATCCTTGAATTCAATTTGTGACCTTGGAATGTTCAACTTGTTGGCAATCGCAGTTTCACGACTATCTTCTTGAAAATCAATATAGCCTAATATCCCAAAGAAGATAGCTAACAATACTCCAAGGAATAAAGTCATTGCTTCTTCTTCTCTTATACCCCACACGACTCCAACTACAAAACATAGAATTGATGCAATAAATAACAAAATAAACATTTCACTTACACTCCTTTAAATTTCTCTTTAACCTTGTTTTACCATCGCTTTTATAGAAATCGAATTTTCTTCAGTCTCTACTACATACTTTCCTGATGATGTAATAGCTGTATATACGTTCTCTCTATCTCCTGTTACTACCACTTCATCTTTTCGTAGATTCAGCTTGTTAGCTACCATCTCTCTTACTTTTTCTTCATTTTTCAGTGAAGATTCATTCGATTCCTTAGCATCTTCTTTTTTATCATCTATTTTTTTCCACTTGATAATAGAACTTGAATCAGATTTAAACTCATACTGGTAATTTTTATCTTTTGTACTTACATATACATTTGTTTGATAATGTATAAAATTAATTTTTTCTTTATCCTCATCTAATTTCCCCGCAATAACCATTTCTCGCTCATTTTTTAAGGAAGCGGATTGATAAAATGAGAACCCCATTATAATGGCAAATACAGATATGACCATTATTAAATATTCCATTCCATCAATAATATAGTCATTGTCAGTAAATGCATATGCAATAGATAAACACAGAACAATCCCCCAAACTATCGTCCAAACCATCCAAAACAACATTAATAACATCCTTCCTTTCATTATTGAGTAAACTTTTCTTACAAAAGAATAACACTTTTTATATACTATAGTCAACGAAAAAAACGGCATTCATATTGAATGCCATCTAAAAACGATTCCCACTTTTATACTGTTCTTTTTAATTTAATGCTGTAAATATAGAACATGACAGAAGAAATTAACGAGATAACTCCCAACAAGACTCCACCTACAAAAGAGACATATTGATTCGTGATAGCTCCAATAAATAACAAAATTGATAAGATACACAATAAAAGGGAACATACTCTGTTTATTAAGACTTGTTTAGAATTCAGCATAGTCCCCTCCTTTCCAAGGTTATCTTCATAACTTTTGTTAGCTATGATAATCAATAAGTTCTGCTATTTTTCGTAAAACTCCAGAATTCTTGCACAATTTTACTTTATGCCCGATATTTTCCCTATTTGCATATAACCAACACTCTTCTTCTACTTCTTTCTCAGTAGTATAGAAATTAGGTCTATCCTTTCTACACCACTTTAGTATCTCTGCATCTTCCGACAGAGTTCTTCCAATAATCCAATACAATTCATTTTGGCTAATAATGTAGCCCTCAACAAAACGTTTCTTCATAGGAAGGTGCCAATTTTCCCACGTTAAAGGTTCCAATATCCATACCTTATCTCCAATCTTCAAATTCCAGTCACATCTCCTTTTTCTTATAATCCATGAAATAAAACCCTGTTTTTCCTCCATTGTTAAATACAAAATGATGATAAGAAAAATAATCTTTCTTAAAAATCCAATCATCAACACCAGGAAAGTTTCTTGTGATTTTATCCACGTCTGATTTTTTATCACCATCATTAACATGTGGAATATAAATGTTTAGCTCTAATGGGTTTAATTTATTTATTTGATTCACTGTTTGAAACTGAACCAATCGAATATTCTCTCTGTTTTTCAACACATTTTTTTCTTCCTTATCTACATGTAATAAACATAATAAATAAATCACATTTCTTTCTGCTGATAAGCTCGCAATTTTTTCAAACACATTTCTTAGAAACAGCTTTTTTTGACTATATTTCGCTCCTGCTAATGAAGATGTATTTAAGCTCAAGATGTTAATATCACTCTTAGTAAATACCTTTATTTTTTCTTCTACATCAGTTGTTCTTTTAGCATCAATATCCATTACTGTATACTTATGATAATGGGATAGATAACCTGCTATTTGTTCTGTTGTTGTAATTAATTTAGCAGGTACTCCCTGTTCTTGATACGCCTGAAATAAGTGATGTAGGAATAGTCCTTGTCCACAGATAGCATTGTTATAAAACTTATTCCACACATTAATATCTTTCATATCCCGTAGAAAATCCTTAAAAAGTAATTCATTATTGAATTTCCCCTTATATCTATCACACAATACTTTTCTAAATGGAGCTTTCATGTGAATAGTTAAATTATGAATCTCTGAGTCAATACTGCCTAACAATAATCCCAAACCATTCATACTTACACCCCCCTAAAGTTAATTGTCACATTTAAATCATACTTATTTTATTTACTATAGTCAATAAATACAATGCGGAGTATTCCAATAAACACAAAAAAGACACCCTTTATTGGATGTCTTCCTTATTAATCTTGATAATTTAAAATATCCGCAATTTGTTTTAACTTACCATAATCATTGCATCTATCTAATTTATCTTTAATTTTATATCTATGATTATGAATCCAACAAGCCTGTTCTACTTCTTCCTCTGAAATAAAAAATGTGCGGTCTTTCTTTTTTAGTTTCACACCTATATCTGGTGAAGTATCCATGCGATATCCAACTAACCCTTGTCTCACCGATAATATACCGTTCTACAAATTTCGCTCTAAAATTCGGTCTATATGATTTATTCCCATTTTCATCATTTCATCCTCCATCAATTAATTTTAATAAATACCTGTTTTATGTATTCGAAACATTATAGAAAACTAATTTATATTTTATGCGGATAAAATTTGAGATGTTTTATTAATAATCTCTTCAATGTCCTCTTTGGATAAGTGAATGTGCCCTCGATTATATCTATCTTTTTTCACATTATCATATTCGATTTCTACCCTTACTAATGCCTTGTCTCTTTCTAAATTCACAAGAAAAATACTATGTTGCCCTGCAAACTCCCAGGATTGACCATGTGTATCAACATCTTCCTTATTCATTTTCTGTAAGTAGTTAACTAAAATTTCTTGAATAGCAGAAAACTTGGGGTATGTTATGCATAAAGACACTGGATTCTCATCAAATGTTTGACCTGTTATTTTAAACTCAATGCGATTTCTATCCTCTTCTTTATTTACTGCTATCTTTGTCTTTTTATAAAAATCCTCAAATATCACATCAGTATGTAGTGCTTCAATTTTTGATATAGCATTTACTTCTCGTAATGGTTCTAATTCGACTGTCTTTACTGCCTTTACCATTTTTTCAACTTCTTCTTTTGTCTCTTCTTTCACTTCTTCTCCTATTTCATTCTTTACTACTTCCGTTACTTCTTCTCGCTGTTCTTCAACAACATCTTCTTGAATTCCGTTTAGTAAGAATTGAGATTGTTGTTCATTTAAATAAAATAATGATTCTTGTTGGATATCTTCACTCTTTTTAACTAACTTAATCTCAATCCATCTATTCTCTTCATTCAATGACAATTGTAGTTCTGCTTTCTTTGATGGAAAATTCCAGTATTCACTAAAAACCGAAATGTTAGCTCCGTTCATTTTACGCAAATAATTGTAAATAACCTTTTGCATTTTTTTTACTTTGAATCTTGTGATTGATAGAGATATAGGTCGTTCATTCATATTCAAGTTTTTCATACTTAAATTTATACTACCCTTTTGTTTCTGCTCTTCAATCATTAATGACGTGTGATTCAAATTATCTTGAAACTTCACCTGACTCCCTCCCAAATTACCTCTAATTCATACGATACACATTTTATATGCTTTGTTCAATATCGAATACGTGATATTTAATGGACATTTGTTAAGATTCAAATCCTATAGGATTCATATTGCCATCATCTAAATCTATTTCTCTATTGATTAGGCTACTACTTTTAAAAACTATAGTCAATAAAAACATTATTGCATAAGATATCCACTCCCTTTTATTCTTTGTATAGCAAAATAAAAAGCAGAGGAATTATCCCCTGCTCTTATTTAGCGTACTCGATTTCTGTATAAAATGGTTTTATCACTTCTTCTAACCTATAATGTTTTAAAATGGTCTTTTCAAAATAGTGACGTACAAAAGAATTAAAAATTATTTCTTTCCCTTCTTTTCCATAAGTCTTACTTACTTGACGATACTCTTGCATTAAATCTTCTATTTTATCATTTACTAAATCAGCAAAATCAATTAAATCTATATTTTTCTTTGACACTCTTTCTACACTAAGTAAAACATCCGTTGCTACCACTGTTATTTCTATAATATCTAATTGTTCCATACTAAAAGCTCCTTTATCTAAATTCATTTATTAATACCTCTAAAACAATTCATTATCTCGATACACATCTGTTGGATAACGATAATTACCTGTGTCTTCTTCAATATTAAAATAAAATCTATATAACCCATCATTGTATTCTTGTTCTTCCTGGCTTAACTTTGCCTCTGTTTTGTACTCTGCTACAACAAACTCATAGCTACCATGTTCATCAGTCCAGGTAAATACTTGCTCTGCATCTGATTGAGTCCAATCATCACCATATGTATCTCTTATACTTTCTATTCTACCTTGATATTTTAAGCCCAAGTTGTAGTGCTCGTATATCTCTTTTTTCCCAAAGACCATAATAGTTCTACCATTATCTTTAACCAGATAATGAATATCCTTAGCCTTCATATATTTTTCTTTCACTGTCTTTACGTTCTCAATAGTAACGTCCCTTAAAGTTTTTTCAGAAAAACGATATGTATATGGTCTTTTATGAAACTTCACTTGACCTATAGCCTCTTCACTCATCATTCCTATCCAACCACGCTTACTATTCTTTAATGCCTGTACATTTCCTGAAATTTCATCTACCTCACATTTGATAGAATTTTTTTCATTTACAGAAACATATACTTCATTCAGAAATTGTAAATACTTATTATCTTTTGTTTTTTTAATTCTTTCACACAGTTTTTCATCTGTTAATAAAGCCTCGATAAATACCCTGTGCGCTTCATATTCACACTGTAATCCATTTAATAATTCCTCTGGTGTAACTTCAACAATAGATTCCATCAATAATTCTTTCACACTTTTACTTTGATTTGTCATAACTTCTCGTCTCCTTTAATGATATCATTTCAACACCTGTTTTACCAAATTTATAAAAATACCTTATCTCTATAATCTATGTATTATACTGCTAAAAATTAAGGAAGATTCATAAATAAATATAGAAAAAAGCACATGTTATATGTGCTTTTAAAAGACAAAAGTGCTTGAGTAATACATTAATTTTCTTTTTTCTTTTTCATATCCAAGACATATAGTTCTGAGTTTAAATAGTGTTCCTCATCTGCCTTTCTTTGCTTGTCCTTCTCACGAAGCATAGTTCTGTACTCTTCAACACTCATTCCCAAATCCCTTGCCCTAACCATTTCCACATCTTCCACCATCTTTATAATAGAGTTTCCGAACATACTTTTTCCTCCATACAATTATTATTTTTATAGAATACCAATTTATCATCCGCTATTTATTTACACGTAATTATTTGATTTAATCATACAATATTAAAATTTCTACGTATATAAAAATACACCTAACAATATAGTTAGATGTATTTACCCCTATCATATACTTTTTATTTACTATGCAATTCTTTTTTACATGCAAAATACTTCTTTGTAGTCGAAATATTTAAATACACAGTGTAACAGAAAATAATAAATAATATTGCATACACAGTATAAGATAACCATTTAGAACTATCAAAATAAACCTCTAAAGTAGTACAGACAATTACTGAAAGGAATGATACAATTGCATACATCAATAAAGATTCGTTATTTTCGTCCATTTCCTCTTTCAGCATTTCTAATTCTTTTTGATTTTCACTATACATCTTTATACATCCCTTCTTCAAAAAGACACAAATAAATGTTTCTGTGTCTCACCATTATTATAATTCAATTTCTATGAAATACCTATTCTATATATTTGTTTTTTATTATAGTTATTAAAATTTGAAAATATATCAAACTATAGTTTAAAAAACAAAACAAAAAGCAAACTATCATATGTGTACTTTTTAAGTGCATCTATAATAAATATTTTTTTCATTACTAAAAAATATATGTATTAAAGTAAATTTCTTATTGATTTTTAACCTTAACTATATACAATTTTTATATTTAATTTATATATAGTTAATAAAAATGAAAAATACGTAAAAACAAATTTCATATTACTTATCCCTTTAGTTCAATTAAAATATTCATTTTCTCGCCATTCTGGGCTATTCTTGTGTAATAGTGAAGAATATTACCTTTTAATATCTTGTAATCATGTACATAATCCTCAATAAACACACCTTCACGATGTTTCAAATGTAAATCTTCCAATCTTTCCACTGGTTTTCCTGTCAGAGGATTGAATTTACATGAATCCCACATCAACTGCTCATCATACACACTCCATATTCTCTTTATATCTCTTCCTTCTATATTATATGCATTTAAATCTAATGTTCCCCCAACTTGAATATCTAATATAATCCTCTTCATTTTATTCCCTCCAAAAGATTTTCTGCTTTCCGAACTTGTGCATTCACTAAAATCCCTACTATGATAGATAACATTCCAATTAAACTTTTAAAATATATTTTGATTTTTTGTTATCCCGTTCCTCTTTAATAAGTAGATGGACATATTATACAACATATTCTCACATATATGGATATATATAGTCTACTAAAATGTTCGATAATGATATATTATCAAACATTTTTTAGAAATTAAAGAATATATCCTTATATAGCTATCTATAATTTATTAAGAATAATTATAAAAAAGGGTTTTGACAAAAATGAATTATAAAGGAGATACCAACATGAGAAAACTCTGGATTTACACAGGAAAAGAATATAATTTACGGACAAATTCAACCTGACCATTCACCTTAGCCTTACAACGATAGGTGCATTATTAGGATACGAACATGATGCTCTTGAATGAGTGGATTATTCAAACCAGAAATATTAGGAAGGAACTACTCCTTCTACTAATATATTTGATAAACACATATATGCTCTTTATGAGTGGGCAGTATTCCTCCATTACATATGGAAGAACTGCACGAAATGGTTCTTATGTCATTTCAATGATATAAGTCTACGATAATTACATTATGTAAACATTATAGTAAAAGGGATTCAAATTTTTGATTCATTGTATACAATCTATATTATATATAGGAAGAAAAATTTAAATTTAAATGTTTAGAAATATATTAGATGAGAACTTTAAGCTAAATCGGTCAATGTATTCTTATAAAATACATTGAAAAAAGAACACCTGTTTGCTATAATAAGAACAGATGTTCCGAATAATTAATTATTCACAAACTCGAATTAGAATTAACTCATAGCAATCTTTATATGAGTATTGTCTATAGTATATAAAAGTGAATTTTCCTAATAAAAAGAAAATGCCTCATTATTCATATCTTTTTATTATGAAACGTTGATATTACAATATAGTTCAACTGTTTTTACCATCAGATGGGACTTTCAGTGTTGATATTTTTAAAAAATTCATTGACTATATTCGAGATTTTGTTATAATTAATACGGAAACTTGCAGTTCATCCCGTTCGTGGATAATCTAAATATATATATATAACATATAATCAAGGAGTGGAAGTTCGTTATGACAGTTAACAAAGTAAAACAATATGTGAAGGCACTTATCCTAACAGAAGAGGATTTTATTCAAACTATAGAGGATACACTACTTGTAGATGGCATTTCAATTCGTTTGGTTAAGTCGAAGAGTGGAAACATGGAAGAAAAACTTTTCATTCCTGTGCTACCTGAACGTTTTAAATCAGATGCGGAATTACATAACCATTTTGACAAAGAAGTTGTCTATATTGAAGATGAAGTGGATGGCGAAATTGGTATTAGTATGAATCTTATTGATTCTAAGAATATCTTAGAAAAGGTGTATAGCACTTCTTTAACTGGAGAATACACATCACGAGATTTTGATGGTTTTACAGGTTCTTATGACGCATTCTTCTTCACAATGGCTTAATAGTTCTTTGTTTTTTTATTTTTAATATCTTTATATCTTTATATTCTTTATATACTTTATCCAACACATGTGATTTATTTGGCGATGAATCTCATGTGTTTTTTTATATTATATATCTATCAATATGCTATACACACTATCCCGATTAAACGTAACATAAACATTATATATAATAGACCCCCATTTAGTCAACGATTACTACCTTACATTTCGACATTTATCGACATATTTCTGTAATATTCTATGGAATCTTTACAAAATGTTTACATTTAAACCATATTTTTCTTTATATTAATTAAATAAACATATTACTTGACTATTACTTTATGAAATATTTAATATGGCTTACATATAGAATTATACAATTTTTGTGTGTTTTTTTCTTGTACTTTTTGTGTTTTTTGATAAAAAAACATGTTGAGCACACATAAAACACACATAAAACACACAAAATGCATCTTAAATGGTTTTTTTTGGGATAATAAAAAAGAATGTATCTACTACATTCTTTTTATTATTTGATTAACTTACAGGTTTTGTTATTTTTGTTTTCTCCAACCAATTTGACAGTGTATAGACGAGCAAACAAGTCATAGAGTCAAACGGATTGATTGTTCCTACAAAAATTGCCTTTACAATCAAGATGCCTGTAGCAATTAATCCAAATGCACGAAATAGAACATATAAATCCCTTGTTTCTTTCTGGGAAAACAAAAACAAGCTCCCCATCATCATACCTAAAAATAATAACGCTGATAGAAATGGCATCACTAAATGAGCAATTAACAGTAATCCTCCAAAATAAATTACCATTTCCCTCCCTCTAACATAAAGACCATAACATTTGTTTTTAAATAAAGCAGACATGGTTGTAGTTACATTCCAAGTTAATAAATTGATATTATTTGTGTATTTGAATGGATACGTATTATAAAAAAATAGAGTAATAAGTATCAAATATCCACCTGAAAACATTTCTCCAAACATTCCATTTGCCATAGATAAGAACAATACATATACACCTGTTAAGAAAAGCAAAATAAATGGTATTTCACTCTTAGAAAAAGATAGCTTTCTCATCTTCCATCCTATCGGAGGTTTTTTTACTTTGTTTTTTTCTGCTTCTTCTTTCTCCATTTTCTCAACTTCTTTAAATTTTGTGTTATAAGGGATAGTTCCTTTCTCATCTGTCCCTATCCCTTTTTCATCTT
This sequence comes from Bacillus cereus group sp. BfR-BA-01382, assembly GCF_022663475.1. Taxonomy (NCBI): domain Bacteria; kingdom Bacillati; phylum Bacillota; class Bacilli; order Caryophanales; family Bacillaceae; genus Bacillus; species Bacillus cereus group sp. BfR-BA-01382. The sequence goes on along the minus strand of NZ_JAKUFQ010000113.1, from coordinate 4,303 downwards.
TTAAGTTTTTTTTAAAACTATCTGCTCGAATCAATTCCTACACCCCCTACATATTTTCTCTCCATTATATGTACATTAGAAATATTCTACTATTAAAACCATATCTGAGTACGTCTCAGTAAAACCCCTCCGAAACATAAACCTATATAACTTCAAAAATCACTTAAACCGCACAGAAATTCATACACAAAAAATAGTAGTTTACTCAAATTTAGAGGTTGTGATACCATAATTTTAAAGAAGGTGAAATCATGTTACATTCATTTAATATAGAACGTTCAATTGAAGATTTTTTACTTTACTTAGAAGGACTAAGATATGCACCAAACACAATCAAAAGTTATCGTTTTGATTTAGAAGGATTTTTCACATTTGCCATTCCACACAACAAATCTATGGATTTTGAGTTTAAAAGATTAGAACAACTACTATTGTTGTACATCAATAGTTTGCGTGTATACAACAACACGAGTGAATATGAAATCTCAACATTAAATCGAAAAAGGGCCTGTTTTCGTAAATACATTAAATTTCTGAATAAGTGGGAATATATTTCCTCTGATTTCTCTCATAAAATTGAATCTATGAAAAACAAAAAAAATCCCAACAAAGATATATTAAATCACGAAGAAGTTGCAAAGGTTCAATATTACTTAGATTCCATTCAGACATCCCCTTGGCTTACACCTAAAAAGCAAGAAAAGTATATACGCAATCGTTTTATCTTTTATACACTTTTATATTCAGGTTTACGTGTGTCTGAACTTACAAATTTAAGATGGAAACATTTTAACATCACGGAAGGTATGATTATAGTAGATGAAGGTAAAGGGAATAAAAACAGAACTATTCCTATACATGAAGAATTAGTTAAAGAGTATGATACGTATAAATCATCTCTTCTCTCTATGTATGGCGAGGAACATCCTATATTAACAGGATACCTATTCCCAAGAAACGAAAAACACCCTGATATTTCATTAACTACAAAAACAATTCGATTAATCATTCGAACAATTGTAAAGGAATCGTCTATCGTAGATAAACATATTTCCCCACACAATTTACGGCACACTTTCGCATCTTATAGTGTATTAAACAACATTTCAATTCCTGTCCTCTCTTCTATACTTGGACATTCTAAAAAATCCATTACGATGGATATATATGCTCATGTTATTGATGATAAACAAAAAGAAAACGAACTAAAAAAACTATCCTTTCGCTCTGGTTGATTCCAGAGTGTTTTTTTATTACAAAACCTTATTTTATTGACTATAGTAAATAAAAATGTTAATATAGTCATATTGAAAACACAATTGAATATACAGCAGGAGGGTTTTATGAAAAAATTTAAGTTTAAAAAACCTAATAAGAAATGGCGTAATTTCTTATTATTTCTTACATGTTTCTTAATTATTGTAGGTCCGTTTATTTACCCACATTTTACGGAACAGCCTAAAGAAATATCGTATACTACCTTTACGAAAATGCTAAAAGAAAAGCAAGTAAAAGAAGTTACGATAATAAAAGGAACTGGCTCTATCGTATTAACAGATAAAGCAAATAAGGAATTCAAAACAGATAATCCTCGCCATGAAACATTTAAGAAAGACTTACTTGAGACTGGTCTTCATGTAGAAGAACATACTCCAGTTGATTTAGGTAAGTTAAGTGCTACAATTCTTTCAGTGGGTCTAACTGCCTTTATTGCTTTTGCTTTATTAAAGCAATTAGCAAGTGGTTCATCTAAGAAAACATCAGAACCTGCTATTATAGATAAGAAGATTTCTTTGAAAAATGTCGCAGGAAACAAAGGGATTAAAAAAGATTTAACATTACTTGTTGATTTCTTAAAAAACTCCAAAAAGTTTTCGAACCAAGGTGCAGTAATGCCAAAGGGTGTCCTTTTATATGGTCCACCAGGAACAGGTAAGACTTTGATTGCAAAAGCATTAGCAGGTGAAGCAAATGTACCATTTTTCAGCATTTCGGGTTCCGATTTTCTTGAGAAATATGTAGGTGTTGGTGCTTCCCGTGTACGTGATTTATTTGCAAATGCAAAGAAACATGCTCCATGTATCGTATTCATTGATGAGTTAGATGCAGTTGGGGGTAGTCGTGAAGGTGATGAAAACTCTGAAAGAATTCAAACAATTAACGCCCTTCTTTCTGAAATGGATGGATACTCTTCTTCAAGTGGTGTATTAGTCATCGCAACAACAAATCGTATTGAATCATTAGACGAAGCTCTTATTCGAGCAGGACGATTTGACAAGCATGTGATGATTCCATTACCTCAAAATCCTCAAGAGCGTGAAGAAATCATTCATATTCATGCAGAGGGAAAAGTCTTTGCAGAAGATGTTTCCTTTAGTAACTTAGCAAAACAAACAATTGGATTTAGTGGTGCAGATATCAAATCTCTATTAAATGAAGCTGTTCTTATTTCTATCCAAGATGGAAAAGATGCGATTGATATGAATTGTATTGATAAAGCTTTATTTAAGGTCATCATGAAAGGTCATCCAAATGAGGATATGCCACGAAGCAAAGAGGAAATTCGATTAGTAGCTTATCATGAAGCTGGTCACGCCCTTGTTGCGAAGTTAATAACAGATATCTCAGTTCCTAAAGTAACGATTATTTCTTCCACTTCTGGTGCAGGAGGCGTAACTTTCTACAGCCCTTCTAAATCAGGACTACATACGATTGAAGAGTTGAAGAATGAAATCAAACGAGCATACGGTGGTCGAGTAGCTGAATATTTACTGTTTAATGACAACCAAAAAGTAACAACAGGTGCTCATAATGATATCTTGCAAGCTACTAAGAAAATCAAAGAAATGATTTCTTCCTATGGTATGGATGAATCAATTGGCATGTTAAATCTTAATGTGTTAAAGGGTGATGAAAGCTCAATCTTAGAACGTGCAACGAAGTTATCAAGCCAACTTTACGATGAGACTGTTCAACTTCTTACAGACAATCGACATCTATTAGATGCCATTGCAGAAGCCCTAATCGAAAAAGAAACATTATCAGAAGAAGAATTGGATGCTATTATCAGTGAACATTCTGATGTACGAATTGCAAGTTAAAAGAGAGAGTTTATCTCTCTTTTTTATAACTATATTAAGGGAATACATAGCAAAAAAGGAGTATGAATTATCATGCTCCTTTTACCTATTTATAGATTATTATTCAATTTCTCATAGTAAAATACCCAAATTGGATATCCACTTGAGACATTACAGCATTCCATAATTACAGTTAGCTTCACTTTTTCACCAAAATATTTACTTAGGAATTTCTCAATATCTTCTGGTTCTCTTCCATTAAATCCTTGTCTATGATTTCCCCAAACATCCATACAACACTCTTCAAACTTCTTGTAATCCCACTGTAAAAGCCTATCTGAGTAAACTGTATGGCTTTTTGCTTCAACATAATCTTTTTTCCACACTACATATGGGTCATAGCTATACGGATACTCTCTTTTCGTTTTCTTTACAGGATTACCGTTGAGGTCTACATATCCATTATTCACAAAAATTACTCCATCTTCTGTTTCATAATACATAATCTACTCTCTCCCTTTTCTACTAATAATTGATTCTTCTTGAATGAATTCCCTAAAATACCTCTTTTATATCAATATGTTTATTATATTCTTTTTAGATAAAAAAAATAAAACAAGGCAAAATAAAAAAAGCGTTACGCATCATTGCTTGATGCTTGTAACACTTTATTTAATCCCCATATCCACAATCATGTTTGGACATCTCTTTTTTAATTCTTTTACAAACTTCTCTTGCTCTTTAGGAGAAATCTTTATACTGCCAAACGGTGCTAACTTATAAAAAATCTCAATAGCATCTGATGAACCTACGATTCTATAGCCCATAATAATATTTCTCGCTTTTGTTACTTTTTGAATATCCTCATATGCAATATAAGAACGAAAAATACCTCCTTGCACGAGCAGATAATCTTTTTCCATCACATATTTAATATCAATAAATAGCTTTCCTAAAAAATAGGTAAACATGAATCCCATCACGAGAAACGCCAAACTACCACCGATAAATTCTTGTTGTTGAGACATGATATCCCCTAATGGAATACCTATTGTCGATAGTCCTATAGAAACCGTTAGAAACACCATAAAGCTTGTTAATAGGATTCCTCTCTTTGTTTTAAATAACATGACACACACCTCTTCCTTCTTCAATTCATATCAAATCACATTGTCATTATAATTACATACCTATAAAAACATAACTATTTTCCTTCTCAATCT
>NZ_JAKUFQ010000112.1:0-16490 GCF_022663475.1 Bacillus cereus group sp. BfR-BA-01382 | reverse complement strand
TAACAGGAGCAACAGGCGATACAGGGGCAACGGGAGCGACAGGCCCAACAGGCACAAGTATAACGGCAACATACGCATTTGCAAATAATACGTCGGGAACAGCAATATCGGTACTACTAGGTGGAACAAATGTCCCGCTTCCAAACAATCAGAATATCGGTCCAGGTATTACAGTGTCTGGGGGGAACACAGTATTTACGGTTGCAAATGCAGGGAACTATTATATTTCATATACAATTAATATAACCGCTTCATTATTAGTTAGTTCACGAATTACAATTAATGGGGCACCGCTTGCTGGGACTATTAATTCTCCTGCATTAGCAACGACATCATTTAGTGCGACAATTATTACGACCCTTGCGGCGGGGAGTGCAATTAGTTTGCAATTATTTGGTTTGTTAGCTGTTGCGACATTATCAACAACTACCCCAGGAGCGGTATTAACGATTATAAGATTAAGTTAATGACAAACTCTCTTACTCTTTTAAGATTAGGAGAGTTTCTACATATAATAAGAAGTTAATGAAGTAAAGCATAGTTATAAAAAAGTCAGAATATTATGATTGTAACGCTATGGTGACTATAATATAATGAAAATAACCATCATGAATGAACATTCATTTATCCCGCATTAACGGGCAGTAAGATCCCGCCTCAAAATTCAGCGAAAGTAAAGAAGTTAGCTGGGTGATTAACTGCCCGTAAAATCCCGATTGGTGTGGGCTAATAATCAGTGGGGCTGAAAAATCCCCACTGATTAAAGTTTCACTTTATTTTTTATGTATTTGAAGGGGGAATGAAGGTGGAAAAAACATGGTTGAAAAGTTATCCAGAGGAAATTCCTAGTACGATTTCTTATGATATTCAGCCACTTCATGGATATGTAGAACAGATGGCTTCTCGCTACCCAGAAAAGAAAGCGCTTCACTTTTTAGGGAAGGATATTACGTTTTCGGACTTCCATGATAAGGTGAAGAGGTTTGCAAATTATCTTCAAAAGCTCGGTGTGGAAAAGGGTGATCGAGTTGCTATTATGTTGCCGAATTGTCCGCAAGCTGTAATTGGTTATTACGGTACATTACTTGCGGGAGGTATCGTAGTACAAACCAATCCACTGTATACAGAAAGGGAATTAGAATATCAGCTTCATGACTCGGGAGCAAAAGTAATTCTTTGTCTCGATTTAGTGTTTCCAAGAGTAACGAATGTTCAATCTGCTACAAAAATTGAGCATATTATCGTAACTCGTATTGCAGACTTTTTACCATTCCCTAAAAATCTATTGTATCCATTTGTGCAGAAAAAACAGTCGAATTTAGTTGTGAAAGTATCAGAGAGTGAAACGATTCATCTTTGGAATTCAGTAGAAAAAGAAGTGAATACGAATGTTGAGGTGCCTTGTGATCCTGAAAATGATCTAGCTCTTTTACAGTACACAGGAGGAACAACCGGATTTCCAAAAGGAGTTATGTTAACGCATAAAAACCTCGTTTCTAACACTTTGATGGGAGTGCATTGGTTATATAATTGTAACGAAGGTGAAGAAGTCGTCCTTGGGGTTCTTCCATTTTTCCATGTTTATGGTATGACAGCTGTTATGAATTTAAGTATTATGCAAGGATACAAAATGGTCCTTATTCCAAAGTTTGATATGAAAATGATTTTTGAAGCGATTAAGAAGCATAAAGTGACATTGTTTCCAGGGGCTCCAACTATTTATATCGCTCTTTTAAATAGCCCGCTTTTAAAAGAATACGATATTTCTTCTATTCGTGCTTGTATTAGTGGATCAGCACCACTGCCAGTAGAAGTACAGGAAAAGTTCGAAAAAGTTACAGGTGGTAAACTAGTAGAGGGATATGGTTTAACAGAATCATCTCCGGTTACACATAGTAATTTTTTATGGGAAAAGCGAGTGCCGGGTAGCATTGGAGTTCCGTGGCCAGATACAGAGGCAATCATTATGTCACTTGAAACTGGTGAGGCATTACCACCAGGAGAAATAGGGGAAATTGTAGTGAAAGGTCCTCAAATTATGAAAGGATACTGGAATAAGCCAGAGGAAACAGCGGCTGTATTGCAAGATGGCTGGCTCCATACAGGTGACGTTGGATACATGGATGAAGATGGATTCTTCTATGTAAAAGATCGCAAGAAAGATATGATTGTCGCGAGTGGATTTAATGTGTATCCTCGTGAAGTTGAAGAAGTATTATATGAGCATGAAAAAGTGCAAGAAGTAGTGACAATTGGAGTTCCAGATCCGTACAGAGGAGAGACAGTTAAAGCATTTGTTGTGTTAAAAGAAGGTACGGAGTGCTCTGAGGAAGAATTAAATCAGTTTGCACGTAAATATTTAGCGGCTTATAAAGTGCCGAAAGTATATGAGTTTAGAGATGAATTGCCGAAAACGACAGTAGGGAAAATTTTACGCCGTGTTTTAATGGATGAAGAGAAGAGAAAGAATGAGGATGAGCAAACGGGCTAAGGCCCTTTCTTTTTGAAAAAATAGGATTGACACTTTTCTAAATAGTCAGTATTATAAGAATATGAATGACTATTCATTCAGTCATCTTCTTGAAGGGGACAGTAAAGTGAAGAAAAATAGACCGAAATACAATCAAATTATTGATGCGGCAGTCATTGTGATTGCGGAGAATGGGTACCACCAAGCGCAAGTTTCTAAAATCGCAAAGCAAGCTGGGGTAGCTGATGGCACGATTTATTTATATTTTAAAAATAAAGAAGATATATTAATATCCTTATTCCAAGAGAAGATGGGAGATTTTGTCGAAACAATTCGTCAAAAAACAGCAGGAATTGAAAGCGCTGTATCGAAGTTATTCATGTTGGTAGAAACGCACTTCTTGCTGTTGTCACAAAATGATCCCCTTGCTATCGTTACGCAATTAGAGCTCAGGCAGTCCAATCAAGACTTGCGCCTTAAAATAAATGAAGTATTAAAAGGCTACTTACAAGTTATGGATGAGATTTTAGAGACTGGTATAAAACAAGGTGAATTTCAAGCAGATTTAAATGTTCGCGTGGCAAGACAAATGATCTTTGGAACAGTAGATGAAGTTGTGACCAATTGGGTAATGAGCGATCATAAGTATGATCTGGTCGCACTTTCAAAAACGGTACATGGGCTACTCATTGCAGCTTGTGGTTATCGTCAATAATGGGAGGGATCATGTTGAAATTCCTATCTGTAAGAGTTGAAGATCATATCGCGGTGGCGACGTTAAATCATGCACCAGCAAATGCGATGTCTTCACAAGTTATGCATGACGTTACTGAATTAATTGATCAAGTGGAAAAGGATGATAACATTCGTGTTGTTGTTATTCACGGTGAAGGACGTTTCTTCTCAGCAGGAGCAGATATTAAAGAATTTACATCTGTTACTGAAGCGAAGCAAGCAACAGAATTAGCACAGCTTGGACAAGTTACGTTTGAGCGTGTTGAAAAATGTTCAAAACCAGTTATTGCGGCAATTCATGGAGCGGCACTGGGCGGCGGCCTTGAGTTTGCTATGTCTTGCCACATGCGCTTTGCAACTGAAAGTGCAAAACTTGGTTTACCTGAATTAACACTTGGATTAATTCCTGGCTTTGCAGGTACACAGCGCTTACCACGTTATGTTGGGAAAGCAAAAGCTTGTGAAATGATGTTAACAAGTACACCAATTACTGGTGCAGAAGCATTGAAATGGGGACTTGTTAACGGATTGTTCTCTGAAGAATCACTTTTAGATGATACGCTTAAAGTCGCAAAACAAATTGCTGGAAAAAGTCCAGCAACAACTCGTGCTGTACTAGAGTTATTGCAAACGACCAAATCGTCTCATTACTATGAAGGTGTACAACGTGAATCACAAATTTTTGGTGAAGTATTTACGAGTGAAGATGGAAGAGAAGGTGTAGCTGCATTTTTAGAAAAGCGTAAACCTTCATTTAGTGGCAGGTAGTTCAATTGTTTTTTTAATATAAATTAACAGAAAATTAAAATTGATAGAATCTTTCTGAAAAACAAGGGGGTAAATGGAATGAACATCTACGTACTCATGAAACGAACATTTGATACAGAAGAAAAAATCGTAATTAAAAACGGTGCAATTTACGATGGCGAAGCGGAATTCATCATCAACCCTTACGATGAATATGCAATTGAAGAAGCAATTCAAGTAAGAGACGCACAAGGTGGAGAAGTTACAGTTGTAACAGTCGGTGGCGAAGATAGTGAGAAAGAACTTCGTACTGCATTAGCGATGGGCTGTGATAAAGCGGTATTAATTAATATTGAAGATGATGTAGAAAATGGTGACCAGTTCACGACAGCAAAAGTGCTTGCTGAATATTTAAAAGATAAAGATGCAGATCTAATTTTAGGTGGAAACGTTGCAATTGATGGTGCATCTGGACAAGTAGGTCCACGCGTAGCTGAAGCGTTAAATATTCCGTATGTAACGACAATTACAAAACTTGAAATTGACGGTACAAATGTGAAGATTGAGCGTGATGTTGAAGGTGATACAGAAGTGATTGCAACTTCATTACCAGTGTTAGTAACAGCACAGCAAGGTTTAAATGAACCTCGTTATCCATCGCTTCCAGGTATTATGAAAGCGAAGAAAAAGCCACTAGAAGAATTAGAATTAGATGATTTAGATTTAGAAGAAGATGATGTGGAAGCAAAGACAAAAACAATTGAAATCTATTTGCCTCCTAAGAAAGATGCAGGAAAAGTGTTACAAGGCGAGCTGCAAGATCAAGTAAAAGAACTTGTATCGTTGCTCCATACAGAAGCGAAAGTAATCTAATAAAATACGAAATTATATATGCAGGAGGGAAAATCTATGGCTCGTAAAGTATTAGTAATGGGTGAAGTTCGTGATGGATCGCTACGTAACGTTTCGTTTGAAGCGGTAGCAGCAGCAAAAACAATTGCAGAAGGCGGTGAAGTAGTAGGTCTTCTAGTTGGAGAAAGCGTTGCCTCTTTTGCAAATGAATTGATTCATTACGGTGCAGATCGCGTTGTGACAGTTGAAAATGATAAATTAAAATCATATACATCTGATGGTTATGCACAAGCGTTTTTAGCTGTACATGCTGAAGAAAATCCAGAAGGTATTGTCTTTGGACATACAGCACTTGGTAAAGATTTATCACCAAAATTAGCAGCGAAGCTTGAAGCTGGTTTAGTTTCTGACGTAACTGCTTTAGAGGTTGAAGGTGGAAATGTTATCTTCACTCGTCCGATTTACTCTGGTAAAGCATTCGAGAAGAAGATTGTAACAGACGGCATCTTATTTGCGACAGTGCGTCCAAATAACATTGCAACTCTGGAAAAAGATGAGTCTCGCAGCGGTGACGTATCTTCTATTACAGTTGATGTGAAAGATTTACGTACAATCATTCAGGATGTTGTCCGTAAAACAGCAGAAGGTGTTGATCTTTCTGAAGCGAAAGTTATTATCGCTGGCGGACGCGGTGTGAAGAGTGAAGAAGGATTTAAACCATTAAAAGAGTTAGCTGACGTACTAGGCGGCGCTGTTGGGGCATCTCGTGGTGCTTGTGACGCTGAATACTGTGAGTACTCATTACAAATTGGTCAAACTGGTAAAGTTGTTACGCCAGACTTATACATTGCATGTGGTATTTCTGGTGCGATTCAGCATTTAGCAGGTATGTCTAACTCAAAAATAATCGTTGCGATTAATAAAGATCCAGAAGCAAGTATCTTCAAAGTAGCTGACTACGGTATTGTCGGTGACTTGTTCGAAGTTGTACCTCTTTTAACAGAAGAGTTTAAAAAGTTAAAAGTACATTCATGATTTAAGTACCCTTGAGTTCCAAGTGAAGTACCCCTATATATAGAAAAAGGTGAGAGATCCCCTGTCTCTCATCTTTTTAGTATTTAATCCGTATTTTTATATAGTATAAAGGAACATTTTTTTGTTACAATACATAACGATACATATTATTCGCCACGTATATAAGTTAATGATATACTCTTGGTAGAATATACTTGAAGGAGGAAATAAAATGGCAATTGTAAACGCAAATGACCAAAGCTTCGCAGCTGAAACTAGCGAAGGTGTTGTATTATTAGATTTCTGGGCACCTTGGTGTGGACCTTGTAAAATGATCGCTCCTGTATTAGAGGAAATCGATGCAGAATTAGGCGAAAAAGTAAAAGTAGTAAAAGTAGATGTTGATGAAAACCAAGAAACTGCTCGTCAATTCGAAGTAATGAGTATTCCAGCTCTTTTCGTATTAAAAGACGGTAAAGTAGTTGATCAAGCGTTAGGTTACAAACCGAAAGAAGCGTTAGTAGAATTAGTTTCTAAACACTTCTAAAATAAAAAAAGCTACCAAATGGTAGCTTTTTTTATTTTCTTTTTTAGATCCTTTCCGTTACAATAAAGGAACGTATGTTGGGTGTTTTGGCATAGTATGTTTTCAAGTGAAAATAAAAATGCTAAGCATGTAGAAATGGAGGGAGACGAGTGCACGAACATTTGAAAGAAAAGTTGGCTATTTTACCAGATCAACCTGGTTGTTATTTAATGAAAGATAAGCAAGGAACGGTTATATATGTCGGAAAGGCAAAAGTGCTTAAAAATCGTGTGCGCTCGTACTTTACTGGTTCACATGATGGGAAAACACTGCGGCTTGTAGGAGAAATTGTTGATTTTGAATATATTGTAACCTCTTCGAATTTAGAAGCACTTATTTTAGAGTTAAATCTAATTAAAAAATATGATCCGAAATATAATATTCAATTAAAAGATGATAAAACATATCCTTTTATTAAAATTACAGCGGAGAAACAACCGCGCTTACTCATTACTCGAAATGTAAAAAAGGATAAAGGAAAGTATTTTGGTCCTTATCCAAATGCACAATCTGCTCATGAAACGAAAAAACTGCTAGATCGTATGTATCCACTTCGGAAATGCACGAATATGCCAGATAAAGTTTGTTTGTATTATCATATGGATCAATGTCTAGCGCCTTGTGTGAAAGAAGTGACGGAAGAACAAAATAAAGAAATTGTAGATGAAATTATTAAGTTTTTAAATGGTGGGCATAAAGAAGTTCGTTCAGAATTAGAAATAAAAATGTATGAGGCCTCAGAGAAACTAGAGTTTGAACGTGCAAAAGAGTTGCGTGATCAAATTGCTCATATTGATGCGATTATGGAAAAACAAAAGATGATTATGAGTGACTTAGTGGATCGCGATGTGTTTGGATATGCAGTGGATAAAGGATGGATGTGTGTTCAAGTTTTCTTCGTTCGAAAAGGCAAGCTAATTGAACGTGATGTTTCTATGTTTCCGATTTACGATGAACCAGAAGAGGGCTTTTTAACGTTTATCGGCCAATTTTATGAAAACAGTAGTCATTTTAAGCCGAAGGAAATTGTCGTTCCAGGAAGTATAGACTCGGAATTAGTAGAGCGCTTTTTAGAAGTGGAAGCGACACAGCCGAAACGTGGTAAGAAAAAAGACCTTGTAGAATTAGCAAATAAAAACGCAAAAATTGCTCTTGAAGAGAAGTTTTACTTAATCGAACGTGATGAAGAACGAACGATTAAAGCGGTAGATCATTTAGGGAAGCAGCTTGGAATTGAAACACCGTATCGTATTGAAGCGTTTGATAACTCAAATATTCAAGGAACAAATCCCGTTTCTGCAATGATTGCTTTTATCGATGGGAAACCAGCGAAGAAAGAATATAGGAAATATAAAATTAAAACGGTTCAAGGGCCAGATGATTATGAGTCTATGAGGGAAGTTGTGAGACGCCGTTATACAAGGGCGCTTAAAGAAAATTTACCTTTACCGGATTTGATTATTATTGATGGCGGAAAAGGCCACTTGGCGGCTGCAAGTGATATTTTAGAGGATGAGCTCGGATTATATATTCCGATGGCAGGTCTTGTAAAAGATGACAAACATAAAACCTCCCATTTAATTATTGGAGATCCCCCGGAACCTGTGGTGCTTGAGAGAAATAGCCAAGAATTTTATTTATTGCAGCGTATTCAAGACGAGGTGCATCGATTTGCGATTACATTCCATCGTCAATTACACGGGAAATCTGTCATTCAATCAGCATTGGATGACATTCCAGGAATCGGTGATAAACGGAAAAAGGTATTGTTAAAACATTTTGGTTCATTAAAGAAGATGAAAGAAGCTTCTGTAGCAGAATTTGTCGAAGCAGGTATGCCAAAAAATGTTGCAGAGACGATTTATACGTATTTAACAGATAAGAAGACGTTGTAGTTTACAATGTCTTCTATTTTTTGTTATAATTTCTGAAGATTTAAAATAAATTGACGTGAATGAAAATACAAAAAAGTCAACTAAACTGATATGTCTAGTTGACTGTAGGTAATGCTTACACTTCAATGAGATCTTTTATATCCCATTTCACAAGAAATGTAATAGAGTCAGAACGTTTTTTCTTTTCTTCATATGACTCTGCAACGACGTTCCGTTGCTTTTGAATTTGTTCAGCGATGAATCCAGCTTCTAGTTGATAAGAAGAATGCCTTTTTTGTTTTTGACGTTCTGCAATGAGTGTGCCTTTAAGTTGGAACTGCATTTCACGACGCTTATGTTCAATAATGCTTAAAGTGCCCCAGCCAGCCTTTTCAAAGAACTGAATGACTTCTTCAATTGTTTCTAGCGGATATTTTCTTGCAAGGTTTCTACCAGACCAGTATAAAATACCATCTAAATCGTTGCCGATTAAATCAGGTAGTAATTCTTCACGTAGCAATTCATAAGCGAAGGCGTTCAATGAAACATCTTCTAAAGATGTTATATCGATTGTATTTTTACTCACAATATTCCCCTCTTTCTATAGGGATTATTATATAACATTTTTCATTTATAAAAACAGATTTTTCTTTAGGGAAATCTCAATATCTGAGAAGAAAAAAAGAATTGGCAAATTATATGCAAATTATGTATACGTTTTCTTGACGCTTCGACAAAAATAGGGGTAAAATGAACTTGTTATCAAATTATGCTGAAATATTTCGAATAATTTTTTCAGTTTTTCTTATGCCAATAGTGAAAAAACATTATTGTTATAAATTAATCTGAAAACAGCAGTCAAACATTCAAGGGGGTAATGGGGACATGAAAGGCCGCGAGTATACGTTTCGTAAGTGGCACTCATTAATGGGGGTCATCCCGGTTGGTGTCTTTTTGACGCAACATCTAATTGTAAACAACTTTGCAACAAGAGGAGCAGAGGCTTTTAACAAAGCTGCAGGCTTTATGGAGCTCCTTCCATTCCGGTATGCGCTAGAAATTTTCATCATCTTTTTACCGATACTGTACCATGCTATATATGGCTTATATATTGCATTTACAGCTAAGAACAATGCGGTTTCTTACGGTTATTTCCGTAACTGGATGTTCGTCTTCCAAAGAATTTCAGGTATCGTTACGCTGATTTTCATTTCTTGGCACGTCTGGGAAACTCGTATTCAAGCAATGTTAGGTAAAGAGGTAAACTATGATATGATGGCAGATATTTTAAACAATCCAGCTATGTTTGCATTCTACTTAGTTGGTGTTGTTTCAACAATTTTCCACTTTGCAAATGGACTATGGACATTCTGCATCAGCTGGGGAATTACAGTATCTCCACGTTCACAAAGAATCTCTACTTATGTAACATTAGCTATTTTCTTAGGTCTATCTTATGTAGGTGTGAGTGCATTATTAGCGTTCATCGATCCACAGCTAGCAAATCAGTAAGGAGTGGGAGAGCATGAAAGGGAAACTTATAGTAGTCGGCGGTGGCTTGGCTGGCTTAATGGCAACGATTAAAGCGGCAGAAGCAGGAGTGAATGTTGAACTGTTTTCTTTAGTACCAGTAAAACGTTCACATTCTGTATGTGCTCAGGGCGGAATTAACGGTGCCGTAAATACGAAAGGTGAAGGGGATTCTCCATGGATCCACTTTGACGATACAATTTATGGTGGGGACTTCTTAGCGAACCAACCACCAGTTAAAGCAATGTGTGAAGCAGCACCTGGTATCATTCATTTAATGGACCGTATGGGTGTTATGTTCAACCGTACGGAAGAAGGACTTCTTGATTTCCGTCGATTTGGTGGAACACAACATCACCGTACAGCATTCGCTGGTGCAACAACTGGACAGCAATTACTTTACGCATTAGATGAGCAAGTACGTCGTCATGAAGTAGCAGGACTTGTAACGAAATATGAAGGTTGGGATTTCTTACGAGCTGTTGTTGATGATGAAGGTGTGTGCCGAGGAATCGTTGCACAAGACTTACAAACTATGGAGATTAAAAGTTTCGGAGCTGATGCCGTGATTATGGCAACAGGGGGCCCTGGTATCATTTTCGGAAAATCAACAAACTCCATTATTAATACAGGTACAGCAGCGTCTGCTGTATATCAGCAAGGCGCATATTATGCAAATGGTGAGTTCATTCAAATTCACCCAACGGCAATTCCAGGAGACGATAAATTACGTCTTATGAGTGAATCTGCACGTGGTGAAGGTGGACGTGTTTGGACATATAAAGATGGTAAGCCATGGTACTTCTTAGAAGAAAAATATCCGGCTTACGGAAACCTTGTACCTCGTGATATCGCAACGCGTGAAATCTTTGATGTTTGCGTAGAGCAAAAACTAGGTATTAACGGTGAAAACATGGTGTACTTAGATCTTTCTCATAAAGATCCGAAAGAACTAGATATTAAACTTGGTGGAATCATTGAAATCTATGAGAAATTTACAGGTGATGATCCTCGTAAACTACCAATGAAAATCTTCCCAGCTGTTCACTATTCAATGGGCGGACTATGGGTTGACTATAAGCAAATGACGAGTATTCCAGGTTTATTTGCAGCAGGTGAGTGTGATTATTCTATGCACGGTGGTAACCGCCTTGGTGCAAACTCACTATTATCAGCAATTTATGGTGGTATGGTAGCAGGACCAAACGCAATTGAATATATGAAAGGTCTTTCTAAATCATCAGATGCTGTTTCGTCTACTGTATATGAGCAAAATGAATTAATCGAAACAGAGAAATTTAACAATATTTTAACGATGGATGGTAATGAAAATGCATATGTTCTTCATAAAGAGCTTGGAGAATGGATGACAGATAACGTTACAGTAGTTCGTGAAAATAAAAAGTTATTAGAAACAGATGCGAAAATTGAAGAGTTAATGGCTCGTTACAAACGTATTAACATTAACGATACAGCGAGATGGAGTAACCAAGGTGCTTCATTTACACGTCAACTTGCAAATATGTTTGAGTTAGCACGTGTTATTACAATTGGCGCATATAACCGTAATGAGAGCCGCGGGGCGCATTACAAACCTGAATTCCCAAATCGTGATGATGCAAACTTCTTAAAAACTACGATGGCAAAATTTGAAGGAGAAGGAAATGCACCAGCATTCCATTACGAAGACGTTGATGTTTCATTAATTAAACCACGTAAACGTGATTATTCTTCAAAACATGATGTAGCTGCTAAGGGTGAAGAGAAGGGGGATAAACAACATGTCTGAGAAAACAATCCGCCTCATCATTACGAGACAAGATGGACCAGATGCACAAGCGTTTGACCAAGAGTTTGAAATTCCATATCGTCCGAATATGAATATTATTTCGGCGCTTATGGAAATTCGTCGTAATCCTGTTGATTCAAAAGGGAATCAAACAACTCCGATTGCATGGGATATGAACTGCTTAGAGGAAGTATGCGGAGCATGTTCAATGGTTATTAACGGAAAGCCACGTCAATCATGTACGGCTCTTATTGATCAATTAGAACAGCCAATTCGCTTAAAGCCGATGAAGACATTCCCAGTTGTACGTGATTTACAAGTTGACCGCAGTCGCATGTTTAATGCTCTAAAACGCGTTAAAGCTTGGATTCCAATTGATGGTACGTATGACCTAGGTCCAGGACCAAGAATGCCTGAGAAAAAGCGTCAATGGGCTTATGAGCTTTCAAAATGTATGACATGTGGTGTTTGCTTAGAATCATGTCCAAACGTAAACAGTAAGTCTGACTTTATTGGACCAGCGCCGTTATCACAAGCTCGCTTATTCAACTCACATCCAACGGGTGAAATGCATAAAGCAGATCGCTTACGTGCAATTATGGGAGATGGAGGACTAGCGAACTGTGGTAACTCTCAAAACTGTGTGCAATCATGTCCGAAGGGTATTCCTTTAACAACTTCAATTGCGGCATTAAACCGTGATACAACAATTCAATCGTTCAAAGATTTCTTTGGTAGCGATAATAACTATTAATAAATATTGCCTCTTCATCTTGAAGGGGCAATATTTATAACTGTATTTTTCAGTTTATTCTGTTTTTTTGAGAGGAAGAGGAGATAACGTTGAAGAGAATTTCTTATATTGAAGACTTCGAGAAATGGGAAAGTGGTTTTTTATTTTACAATCCTGTAAAGGTTCGTTTTGGTGAAGTAGATATGTTTGGACATGTAAATAATGTCGTTGCTTTTACTTATTTTGAAGAAGCTCGTATCGCGTTGTTTAAAGAACTTGGATTTATGCAAGAGTGGACACATACATCATCAGACACGATGATCGTTGTTGCGGATTTACAATGTAATTTTATTAAGCAAATATATTATGATGAACAGTTGAAGGTGTATGTAAAGGCAGGATCGGTTGGGAATTCTTCTTTGGATTTACATTATATGGTGAAGAATGCAGAAGGAGAGGTTTGTTTAGTAGGTCGTGGAATGATGGTTCAAGCGTCGAAAAAAACAGGAAGAGGCGAACCGTGGCCTGAAGAATGGAAGAAGAAATTACTACAATGATAGAGTGAAAGAAAAATAAGAGAGCAATTTGCTCTCTTATTTTTTGTCTTCCATTGCTTCTTCTAATGTTAAGTGATGTTTATATAGGTATGTAGCGTATGGATTACCAACGTAGCGTAAGTGCCATGGTTCATATGCATATTCTGTTGTATCTGTTTTATCTTCTAAGTAACGAATGACAAAGCCGAATTTATGAGCGTGTTCCGCGACCCAGTTTCCTTCTGCTGTCTCTCCGAAGATAGGCTCTAATTGAAATTTAGCTGTTTTTGAACTAATATCCATTGCTAAACCCGTTTGGTGTTCACTTGTACCAGGAATTGCGCTTACTGAATTAGCTTCAGCTTTTCCTTGACGTCTAACGTATGTATCATGCAACGATTTTTGACGTTTGTATGAACGATAACCAGACACAGCTGTAAGATCAATCCCTTCTTTTTTTGCAGCTTTGAACATGTTTTCAAGTGCTTCTGCAGCATCTTTGCGTAGTAGCGTTTTTTCTTTATCTTTTGGACTAGTGAATGGTACGTTTGGTCTTGTTAAGTCTTCAGGAGTGTATCCATCTGGTAGTTTTCGATGTTTATTAATTAAGACAAGATTAGATTTTGGATTTGTTACAACTGAAAAGTCATTGTCTATTTGCTTTGCATTATGATCAGCTTTTGGAAAAGCAGGAATCTCTTCTTTTGGGTGGTTATTATGTTTTTGACTTTCGACAGCTTTCGCTTCATTATGTAGTGGTGATTTAGAACCAAAGTAAGCGAAAGATGTGATACCGATTACAATAGTAGTGGCAGAAATAATTATTATCTTTTTCATAATGCCTTGTAATCACAGTCCCTTCTTAATAAAATATGTATCTTTTTTTATTATAAGTCTAGTTTGTTGGAAAAGAAATATAAGAGTCATAACGTAATAGAAATGCAAAGAAAATGTCAGAAAATGTGTGAATTTGTAGTATTTTTTTATATAATTCATTTCTTATCTTTCATGAATTGCATTTTTTATGTAATATATATACATAAGAAGATGTAGCGATTATCGAGAATAAAGAACTTCTTGTATAGACTAGGAGTGAATGGGAATGGATTTTGCAACAATTATTGGACTTATTTTAGGATTTTTAGCAGTGGTAGTAGGGATGGTCGTCAAGGGCGCTGACGTAACAGCCTTATTAAATCCTGCCGCAGCATTAATTATTTTTATCGGTACATTTGCTGCAGTATGTATTGCATTTCCGATGAATCAACTAAAAAGGGTTCCAAAACTATTTAAAGTTCTTTTTGGTTCAAATAAAAAGGATTTAAGTTATGAACAGTTGCTAGAATTATTTGTTCATTGGACATCTGAAAGTAGAAAATACGGTATTTTGTCTTTAGAGCAACAATTAGACAAAATTCAAGATGAATTTCTTTTGCGCGGTATGAAATTTGTGATTGATGGCGTATCCGCAGAAGATTTAGAGCAAATTTTGGAATCTGAATTAGAGGCAATTGAAGAAAGACATGCAAAGGGAGCTGCTATTTTTTCACAAGCTGGTACGTATGCACCGACATTAGGAGTTTTAGGTGCTGTTATCGGTCTTGTAGCTGCGCTTGGTAACTTAACTGATATTGAAAAGTTAGGTCATGCTATTTCGGGTGCATTTATTGCAACGATTTTTGGTATTTTTTCAGGGTATGTATTATGGCATCCATTTGCAAATAAGTTAAAGCAAAAATCTTCAGCTGAAATTGAGAAAAAACGTTTAATCATTGATTGTTTATTAATGTTACAAGAAGGTACATATCCGTTTATTATGAAGAACCGCATTTTAGGTGCACTTTCTGCAACTGAGCGTAAAAAGCTAGAAAAAGGAGCAGAAAAAAATGCGGAGTAAGAAAAATAGAAGAGGCAAAAAGAAAAAACATGATGAGCATATCGATGAAACGTGGTTAATCCCATATTCTGATATGTTAACGTTGTTATTTGCATTGTTTATCGTTTTATTCGCAATGAGTAGTATAGATGCTGCGAAGTTTAAACAGATGGCAGTTGCTTTTCGAAGTGAATTAGCCGGGGGAACAGGTAACAAAGAATTTTTAAGTGATCAAAAGCCAAATGATGAAAAAGAATTATCGGCAAGTAGCCTTGAGGCAGAACAAGCAAAAAAACAAGAAGAAGCTAGAGCTAAAGAAAAAAAAGAGATGGATGAATTGAAAGCATTACAAAAAAAGATTGATCAATATATTAATGAAAAACAATTATCCTCTTCTTTTCAAACTAAATTAACTGAAAAGGGATTAATGGTGACAATATTAGAAAATATACTGTTTGATTCGGGGAAAGCAGATGTGAAATTAGAATCTTTAGGGATTGCAAAAGAAATGTCTAGCTTACTTGTTTCAGCGTCACCTCGTGAAATTACAGTATCCGGTCATACGGATAATGTCCCTATTGCCAATGCACAGTTTGCGTCGAATTGGGAATTAAGTACGCAGCGGGCAGTTAATTTTATGCAAGTATTACTGCAAAATAAAGAATTACAACCAGAAAAATTTAGTGCGATTGGTTACGGAGAATACCGTTCGATTGCTCCAAACGATACACAAGAAGGAAAGGCAAAGAATAGACGTGTGGAAGTATTTATCTTGCCTTTAACAGAGAAAGCAAAATAAAGAGGATGGCGAATGCCATCCTCTTTATTTTACTTCAAATGATTTTAAGTTGTCGCGACGGATTTTATCTTTTTCTGCATCTGATTTTTTGAAATCATAATCATATAAAGCGCCTTCCCAATCGCCATACATTGGATTCGGGAAAATAATGAATTTCTCACCAAATTGTACTTTTGAATCTTCTACTGTTTGGTTACGATCTTTTACAGATTTTCCATCAAAACCTGTGAAATCAGATAAGTTATCACCGAAGAATAAGACAATATCATGAGTTTGAGAAACGAGTTCACGGCGTTTTTCTTTTCCTTTTTCTTTCGGATCTTGTAGTAATATATGTTCTTTCGTTGCTTGAGGAGCACCTACACGCTCAAGATTTTTAATTGTTGCATCTAGTTGGTTCGTTTTACGATTTGAGATATAGTAAATATCTACACCTTTAGACTCTGTATATTTTAAGAAATCAATTGCGCCTGGAAGGGCTTCAGCCTCAGCTTTGTTAATCCAATCATCCCATTTGTAAGGATAACCTTTGCCTGTTTTTACGCTCATTGCTTGATGAGGACTGTTATCTAAAACAGTTTCGTCTAAATCAAGTACGATAGCAGGTTTTTTCTCTGTCCCTTTTGCAAGAACTGCATCAAGTTTTAATTGACCAATGTTGTACCCTTGGTAGTAAAGTGCTTTCGTTTCACCGGCTGTTTGATACCATAAATCAGCCATTAATTGTTGTTCTGTTAATTTTACTTTCTCTTCTTTCGCCACTGTTTTCTCTGGTGTTCCTGAACATGCTACAAGTGATGTAGATAGAACCGCTACAGATAATAAAGTGGTAATGCCCCTCTTCATCTTCATATGTATCCTCCTTGATGTTAGAAAATCATTTTATATTATATATTAAAATATAATATTTTTATATGAACATTTGCATATTGTCTTTTATATATATAGT
>NZ_JAKUFQ010000111.1:0-16501 GCF_022663475.1 Bacillus cereus group sp. BfR-BA-01382 | reverse complement strand
ACAACCAAGGTGGAAATAATAACCCGAGAGTAATAGTTGATCCGAAAAATTTAGTAGATGGCCAATATGATATTACATTTAAAGTATTAAAAGATAAAACAGATGAAATTTCAAAGATGCATGACTATGTTGTAAATCCAGCGAAATTAATCGTAAAAGATGGTAAAAAATACATTGAGATGACGCTGAAAAATAGTGCGTGGATTACGAAATTCCAAACGGAAAACAAGGAACTATTCGCTGATGCGAAAGTAGTAAGCGAAGATAAAAATGCAAATACGCGAGTAGTACAGTTTGAAGTAGAAGATCTATTTAAAAAATTAAACGCAAAAGTAAAGGTAGACATCGATGAGATGAACTATCATCATTTCTACGATGTACAAATTCAATTTGATACAAATAATATCGGCGCGTTAGGAACTATTAAAGAGGAACCGAAGAATGAACCGGAAAATCCAGTGACTACACCGAAAGTAGATAATGTAAAAACAGTAGGTACTCCTGATTTTAACCGAAATGCAGATGGTCAGAAGAAAAAAGAAGATACAAAAAATGATTCAAAAAAAGAGAAAAACTCAAAAACTGCAGATACAGCACAACTTGGTTTATATATGGTGTTACTGCTAGGTTCACTTGCTTTACTAGTTCGTAAATATAGAGCAGGTAGATTGTAATTTTTGGAGTCTTGATGCATGTTCGCGTGCATCAAGACTTGTTTCATATTGTATGGAAGGGAGTGGTGATTGAGAGTGAAGAAAATCGTAAGTGTACTAATGGCTATCATTTTGTTAATGAGTATAGCCGGGTGCTCGTCACCAAAAAAAGAAACAGCAAAGCAGGTAAAGAGAGAGAGTAAAGAGCGCGTTGTTGCAACAACAGTGGCTGTTACTGAAATTATGGATGCGTTAGAAGTAGATTTAGTCGGTGTTCCAACAAGTTCTAAAACTTTACCGAAGCGATATAAAGGTTTACCTGAAGTTGGGAATCCAATGAGTCCAGATATGGAAAAGGTAAAGTCATTAAAGCCTTCAGAAGTGTTATCTGTGACAACACTTGAATACGAATTAAAGCCAGTTTTTGATGGTGTGGGTATGAAAGCAAACTTTTTAGATTTAACGAGTTTAAAAAATATGCAAAGTTCTATTAGCGATTTAGGTAAGAAATATGGACGTGAAAAACAGGCTGAAGCAGTAGTAACTAAGTTAGATAAAAAGGTTGCTAGCATTCAAAAGGAAGTAAAAGGAAAGAAAGAACCGACAGTGCTTATTTTATTAGGTGTGCCGGGAAGTTATTTAGTAGCAACAGAGCATTCTTATATTGGAGATTTAGTAAAACAATTAGGTGGTAAAAATATTGTGCAAGGTGAACAAGTAGAATATTTAGCTTCTAATACAGAGTATTTAAAGAAAGCTGATCCAGATATTATTTTACGAGCAGCTCATGGTATGCCTGATGAGGTTGTAAAAATGTTTGATAAAGAATTTAAAACAAATGATATTTGGAAACACTTTGCTGCGGTTAAAAATAACCGTGTTTATGATTTAGAAGAGCGTTTATTTGGAACGACAGGCAATTTAGCAGCAATTGAAGCTTTAGATGAATTGAAAAAAATGATGTATCCGTGATGCATTTTAATATAAAGGAAGAGTAGAATGAATAAAAAAACTTGGAGTTTCCTCATTGTTACTGCATTGCTCATTGTTATGACATCATTGTCAGCGATGAAAGGGAGTTTAGAAGTAGGTATTGTTGAACTTGTACAAGGGATATTTATAGGTGGAAATGAAGATGTTGAAGTCATTAAAGATTTACGTTTCCCTCGTATTATTATTGCGCTGTTCACTGGAGCGGCTCTTGCTGTTTCAGGGGTGCTTTTTCAAGCTGTTATGAAGAATCCACTCGCTGATGCTGGGGTAATCGGTATATCTTCAGGAGCAAGTTTTATGACACTCGTTATTATTACTTTGTTCCCGCAATTCTTTTTCTGGACCCCCGTATTCGCCTTTTTAGGTGGTGCGCTTGCGTGTTATCTCGTTTATTCGTTTTCATGGAAGTCAGGGTTAAGCCCACTTCGCATTATTTTAATTGGTATTGCCATTAATGCGATGTTTACTGGATTAAATGAATCATTCGTTACGATTTGTGGGTATTTTATTAAAAGTATTAAGCAAACGACGACTTCTAACATAACAATGAAGACGTGGGGCGATGTAGAAATAATGGTGACTTATGGAACGATTGGTCTTATTCTTGCTCTGTTCGTAGGAGCTTGGTGTAACTTATTATCGCTACAAGATAAGACTGCGAAAAACTTAGGCTTGCACGTGACGAGAGTTCGTCTTATTATTTCTGCCATTGCAGTACTCTTAGCGGCAGTATCAACAGCGATTGCAGGTGTTATTGCTTTTGTAGGATTGCTAGTTCCGCATATTTCAAGACAATTGGTCGGTTCAGACCATAAAGTATTAATTCCATTTTCTGCTCTTGCAGGGGCGTTATTAATTTTGACGGCGGATACGATTGGAAGGTTAATTGTGCCACCTAATGAAATTCCAGCAGCAACAATTATGGCGGTTATTGGTGGTCCATTCTTAATATTCTTGCTTAGAAAGAGTGATAAAGTTCATGGAAATTAAAAATGTAACCTTTTCATATGATAACGTAACAAATCGTTTAAAGTCTGTTAGTAGTGAAATAGAAATTGGGAAAATTACAACAATCATTGGCCCGAATGGATGCGGGAAATCAACATTACTTAGTGTCATGTCTAGAAATCACGTTCCTAGCAGTGGAGAAGTAATACTTGATGGGAAAGCGATTAGTGAATATAAACCGAAAGAGTTTGCTAGAAAGCTAGCAGTTGTCCACCAACAAAATGAGGCTCCAGCAGATATTACAGTGGAAAAGCTAATAAGCTTTGGGCGTATGCCATATAAAAATATTTTCTCTCCGCAAACAGATGAAGATAGAGAAGCGATAGAGCGTGCACTAGTATGTACGAATTTACAAAGTAAGCGTGATAAGCCAATCTATGCTTTATCCGGTGGAGAGAGGCAGCGAGTTTGGATCGCAATGACATTAGCTCAAAATACACCAATGCTTTTCTTAGATGAACCGACAACCTATTTAGATATTTACTATCAGCTAGAAATATTAGAATTAGTGAAAGAGTTAAATGAAGTGTATGGATTAACGATTGTAATGGTATTACATGATATTAATCAAGCCATTCGTTATAGCGACCATATTATCGTTATGAAAGATGGAGAGATCATTACGAAAGGTAATCCTAATGATGTAATAACAGAAGAGATGGTTAAAGCAATATATGGTGTAGATGTCATTGTAAAACAGGATGAAGATACTGGATTGTATATGGTACCTATGGGAATCTAAAGGCTGAGTATAATCCGTTTTGAGGTGATAATTTGAATAGCAAGAACGGACGGAAAAAGAATTCTTTTTTTCAACGCATACTTACAATTGCGTTTTTAGGAATCTTTTTCTATTCAATGTATGAGTTGGGTGGGATTTTCATGGATTATTATGAAAATCGTAAAGTAATGGCTGAGGCACAACATATTTATAAAAGAAGTCCAATGGAAGAAAAATCGGAAGACGGAGAGGTACGTAAACAGTTTCAGGATCTCCAGAAAATTAATCCAGAGATAGTCGGATGGATTACGATGGATGATACACAAATTAATTATCCAATCGTTCAAGCAAAAGATAATGATTACTATTTATTTCGTAATTATAAAGGTGAAGATATGAGAGCGGGAAGCATTTTTATGGACCATCGTAATGATGTGAAATCTCAAAATCGAAATACGATTTTATATGGCCATCGTATGAAAGACGGTTCTATGTTTGGTAGTTTAAAAAAAATGTTGGATGAAGACTTTTTCATGTCCCATCGTAAATTATATTACGATACATTATTTGAAGGATACGACGTTGAAGTTTTTTCAGTATATACGACAACAACGGACTTTTATTACATTGAAACGGATTTTGAAAATGATGCAGTATATACATCGTTCTTAAAGGAAGTTCAAGAAAAATCACTGTACAAAACGGATACGGAATTGACGGCTAATGATGAAATCGTAACACTTTCTACTTGTGACTATGCGCTTGATCCAGAGGCTGGAAGGCTAGTTATACACGCAAAGTTAGTAAAAAGAAATTAAAGAAAAAAGTATAGAATATGAGAAGTGATAGATAACGCTTCTCATATTCTATACTTTAAAAAAGAACTGTTTTTACTGTGCTGCAGCCATTGGCATACGTACAACTTTTACATCATAGTAAGCAATTTTATTATCAAGAATATATTCTGGCATTCCACCTTGATGTGAGTGAGCATCTTTAAATGCGGCGCTCTTTGTCCAACCTTGGAAATCTTCTTTTGCATTCCATCGAGTGCTAATTGTTACCTCATCATAATCAACTGTATTTTGCGTTAAAAGAACTTCTAGACCTAAAAAGCCTGGCATCGTTTCAACTTTACCTACTTTATTAAAACGCTCAATTAATTTATGTCCATTTCCCTTTGTAATTTTAGCTGTATTTGTAACAATAATCATGTTTATTCCTCCTATAAATGTAGCTATATTTTCAAGAACTCATATACATTAAATGATAATGAAAATCATTATCATTGTCAATGGTAAATGTGAAATATATAATTTTTTTCTATTATTTTGGACAGTGAGATTTCCATTTCAAAACGTAGTAAATATGTGGCGGTTAAGTGCGAGAATGAGCGAGTTGTACTAGCAAAGCAATAATATGGTATAGTGAAACGAGGCTGTTTTTTCAGGCTCGTTTTTTAAATGCTTCCTATAGAGAAAGCATGCAAATGGAAAGGAAGTTATTATATGCGATCAGAAGTAACTATAAAAATAAAACCGAAATTTATAAAAGAAATTAAAAGTGGATATCCACTTATTTTAAAAGATGCAATTCAAAATTTAAACGATGTTCGTGAAGAAGGGACAATCATCAAAGTAGTAGATGAGAAGAACAACTTTGTCGGAAAAGGTTATTATGGAAAACAAAATAAAGGATACGGCTGGATTTTAACGAGAAAAGAGAGTGAACAAATTAATCAATCTTTCTTTGAAAGTAAAATCAAATCTGCCTTACATAAACGAAAACAATTTTATAAATCAAGTGATACGACAGCATTCCGCGCCCTAAACGGTGAAGGTGATGGTCTTGGCGGACTAATTATCGATTATTATGACGGCTACTACGTAGTAAGTTGGTATAGTGAAGGGATTTATACTTTCAGAGATGAGATTATAGCAGCTCTGCAAAAAGTAGCAAACTTTAAAGGCATTTATGAGAAGAAGCGTTTTGATACGAAAGGGAAATATATTGAGGGTGATGATTTCGTAGCAGGAGAGCGCGGTGAGTTCCCGCTTATCGTAAAAGAGAACGGTGTGAACTTCGCTGTTTATTTAAATGACGGGGCAATGGTTGGTGTATTTTTAGATCAACGTAACGTTCGAAAACAAATTCGTGATAAATATGCAAAGGGAAGAACAGTGTTAAATATGTTCTCTTATACAGGTGCTTTCTCTGTATTTGCAGCGCTTGGCGGAGCGAGTAAAACGACGAGTGTTGACCTTGCAAATCGTAGTTTAAGTAAAACGATTGAGCAGTTTAGTGTCAATGAAGTTGATTATGAAGCACAAGATATTATTGTAGAAGATGTATTTCTTTACTTCAAATATGCAGCTAAGAAAAAGATGAAATTTGATATGGTCGTACTTGATCCTCCAAGCTTCGCCCGATCAAAAAAATATACATTTAGTGCAGCAAAAGATTATAAAAATTTATTGAAAGAAACAATTGCTATTACAGAAAATAACGGTATTATCGTTGCTTCTACAAATTGTAGTGCATTCGATATGAAAAAGTTTAAAGGCTTTATCGATACAGCCTTTAAAGAAATGAATGGCAAATATAAAATATTAGAAGAACATTCTTTACCAGAAGATTTCCGTACCATTGATCAATTTAAAGAAGGAGACTATTTAAAAGTAGTTTTCATCGAGAAAATTAAAGGTTAATAAAGAAAAAGGAGCTCGAGTTTACTTGAGCTCCTATTCTTATTGAACGATATTTTGTACTCTACCGACTTGCCCGTCCTGCAATCGCACTTTAATGCCATGTGGATGGGAAGGGGAGTTTGTTAAAATATCTTTTACAATGCCACGTGTTAATTTGCCTGTTCGTTGATCTTGTTTTAATACAATATCAACTTCAAGGCCGGGTGCGATATTAGAACGTTTTTGTCCGTTCATTTACACACCTGTACGTCTACGTTGGTTGTTTGTCTTCTTTGTTTGTTGGTTTTGTAATTTTTTCGTTTCTTGGTTTTGATTTTTTGCATTTTGACCATTTCCATTTCCTTGCTTTTTCTTAGCAAGTTGTTCACGCATTAAATCAGCTAAGCTTACTTTTTTGTTTTCTGACATGATAAGTCTCCTTTATATAAAGTTAATTATGAACAATCGTAGTGAATTTCATCATATCATTGTTAAGGAAGGAAGGGAAGTTGGTTTGAAAATTCATATAACTGTTTCCAGCATTCATTCGTTGCGATACAATTGATATGTTAATGTTTGTAAAAAAAGGGGATAGACATATGTCACATCATATTTTATTAGTTGAAGATGATATTTCAATTCAAGAGATGGTGGAAAAATATTTATTAAAGGAAGGCTTTCAAGTTACGATGGCGTCTGACGGGGAAGCAGGGGTGCAAACCTTTTTTAAATCATCTTTTGATTTAGTGATCCTTGATATAATGATGCCGAAGTTAGACGGATTAGAGGTTGTACGTATTATTCGTGAAAAAAGTGCTGTTCCGATTTTAATGATGTCGGCAAAAGATACAGATGTTGATAAAGCTGTTGGCTTAGGACTTGGAGCAGATGATTACATTTGTAAGCCATTTTCTATGATTGAATTGGCTGCACGTGTAAAAGCAGGGATTCGGCGGTCTACGAAATACTCGGCTACAGAAACAACAGAAAAGATGATTCAGATTGGCGATTTAACAATCGATCCAATTAATTTTACTGTAGAAAAAAACGGGAACCCTCTCAAGCTCACTTTAAAAGAATTTGAGATTTTAAAACTGTTCGTAAAAAATCAAAATCGTGTATTTACAAAAGCGCAAATATATACGTTAGTTTGGAATGAAGAGTATTACGGTGATGATAACGTTATTAATGTTCATATGAGAAGATTGCGTGAGAAAATTGAAAGTGATCCATCTAATCCAGAATATATTAAAACGTTATGGGGCATCGGCTATAAGTTGGAAGTGATGTAATATGGTCAATTTGTTAATAGGTATTATTTTTATATTGTTATGTGTTATTTATATGCAATATAAAATGAGAAAACATAGTAGTAAAAATTTACGATACACATATGAAAAGTTAGAAAGTATTGTAAATGACAAAACAGGCGAGACGTTACTCGTTATGACAGATGATCTAGAATTGCAAAAATTATTAGTGGCAATTAATCAATTATTAGATGCAAAACAGAAAACGAATGCAGATCATGCCAAAGTAGAAATTTCGATGAGAAAAATGCTTTCAAATATTTCGCATGACTTGAAAACACCACTAACAGTTATTCTTGGATATACAGAAATGTTAAATAAGGATAAAACGATAAGTGAAGAAGAACAACAAATATTACTTGAAAAAGTGCATACGAAAACATTAGAAGTGATGGAGCTAATTCATAAGTTTTTTGATTTGGCAAAATTAGAATCTGGTGACAAAGCAATTGAAATGACAAAAGTAAATATGAATGAAGTTTGCCGCGAGAAGATTTTATCTTTTTATGATTTAGTGACGACGAAAGGTTTTCAGGTTCATATTGATATACCAGAAAGAAATATATACGCACTTGGAAATGTAGAAGTATTAGGCAGAGTATTGAATAATTTAATATCAAATGCAATTACATATGGAGATGATGGAAAGACACTCGGTATGACTTTAAGAGATGATGAAACGAGTGTGTATATAGACGTATGGGATAAAGGAAAAGGAATTGATGAATCTCATATTGATAAAGTGTTTGAGCGAATGTACACACTTGAAGATTCAAGAAATAGATCGTACCAAGGAAGCGGTCTAGGATTAACGATTACGAAACGGCTTGTGGAAGCGATGGACGGAGAAATACATCTTTCTAGTAAGCCCTATGAAAAAACAATTTTTACAGTTGTATTAAAAAAGATGCTGTTTTAGCTTGTAGAGAAGTAAATTCTACAAGCTTTTTTTCAGCGTAAGGAATTTGTAAGGAACGGGTAAGAAAAAAGAGATTTCTGTTGTCTATTATAGAAATATAGAGTATTGCGAAAGGGGAAAGTAACATGACATATATAGTAAAAACAAACCAGTTAACGAAAGTGTTTAAAGGGAAAGAAGTTATTTCCGGTGTTAACATGCATGTGAAAAAAGGAGAAATTTATGGTTTTTTAGGACCAAACGGTGCTGGTAAAACAACGATTATGAAAATGATTACAAATTTAATAAAACCGACGAGTGGTGATATAGAAATTTTCGGTGAGAAATTAACAGATACATCGTATGAAGTATTAAAAAGAATGGGGACAATTATTGAATACCCAATCTTTTATGATAAATTAACGGCGAAAGAAAACTTAGACCTGCATTGTGAATATATGGGCTACTACGATAAAAATGCAATTGACCATGCTTTACATTTAGTGAAACTACAAGGGGTAGATAATAAAAAAGTAAAAGATTTTTCATTAGGAATGAAACAACGACTCGGTATTGCAAGGGCAATCGTGACAAAGCCAGAATTGCTCATTTTAGATGAACCAATTAACGGTTTAGATCCAATTGGCATTAAAGAGTTACGAGACTTATTTAAAATGCTCTGCAAAGAATACGGTATTACATTATTAGTTTCTAGTCATATTTTAGGTGAGATGGAATTAATGGCCGATACAATTGGTGTGATTCAAAATGGAAAACTAATAAAAGAAGTTTCAATGAAGAGTATTAACGGAAAGCAAACAGAGTACATTGAAATCACTGTTCCTGATGTGAAACGTGCAGCTTATATTTTAGAAGATAAACTTGGTATAAAAAACTACAAAATAATGAGTGGAACCATGATTCGTGTGTATGATACGTCAGTGTCTCAGCAGGCCATTTCAAAAGCACTTATTATGAACGATGTGGAAATTGAAAGTATTAATAAGAAACATAGTTCCTTAGAAGAATATTTCTTAAATGTAATGGATGGAGAAGGTATTCATGCTTAATGGACTGTGGCTGAACCTGGTAAGTGGATTTATCGTAATGCTAATAAGTGGAATTTTATATTATAGAAAACCAGAGCGGAAATGGTTGTTAATTCTACTAGTGATAGGAATGTTAAGCTTCGTTACTGCTGGAATTAGAATGTTAGCAGCATAAAGACAGTTATATAAAGAATGGAGGAGTGGTTTGTATGCTTAGATTAATGAAGCTCGAATGGAAGAAACATAAATTATCTAGTTACTTTAAAGGGGTAGCAATTTGTATTATAGCAATTTTCGCTGCAGTAAGCCTTATGGCGTTGGGAATTAAAGCCGAGGGAGACGTGCTCTTCTTTGACTTCACGCAACAAATGGTTTTAATAAACACTTTTATTAGGATAACATTCATTATTTTTAGTTCGGTCATTTTATCACGGTTAGTAATAGACGAGTATAAGAACAAAACAATGCAACTATCGTTTATGTACCCGCTGCAAAGGAAAATGCTAATGAGGGCGAAATTAACAATTGTTTTTTGTTTTTGTTTTGTGAGCACGATTATCGCTACTTTCATTATTAGTTTGCTCGTTTATTTTGTGAGTCCAATGATGGGACTGATTGAAACACCTGCTACGATAGGCGAAATAATAGCTATCGTTCCAGCTACTATTATAAGTGCATTTATGATATCTGGTATAAGTTTAATTCCTTTATTTTTTGGAATGAGAAAGAAATCGACACCTACAACGATTACTTCCGCAGTAATAATTGGTATGCTGATTAGTGGTAACGTTGGGGCTGGAAACGGTCAAGTAAGTATGTTTGATTTTATAGCTATCCCAATTGTGCTCTGTTTATTAGGGATTTTCATTAGTTATCTATCTTATCGTAAAATCGACAAGGTTGATGTGGCATGAAGTAAGCTTAAAACAACAACGAACTGGGGTATGAATGGTGAAAAAGATAATAGTAATTGCAATTTTACTTATTACAATTGCTAGTGTGGTTTTGGGGGTTAAGGTGTTTCAGGGGAAAGGAGGACTATCATGTTACGTCTTATGAAGCTAGAATTGAAAAAATTTAAGCTTGGCTGGTACGTAAAAGGGGCAGTTATTGCAAATATTACTATACTGGCATTAATGATCTTTACGAGCATCGTTGCTCAAGTAGAAGGTGATCCGGAAATAAGAGATCCGCAGATGATGTTGTTAACGGCTAGTACATTAGTAAGAGCAACATTTATTGTTTTTGGTAGTGTGTTAATCGCAAGGTTAATAATTGGTGAATATAAAAATAAAACAATAATACTTATGTTTTCTTATCCTATTAATCGGAGAAAAATGATGATTAGTAAGTTGGTCATTACAGCGACATTAACATTTATAACAGTTATTGTATCTAACATTTTAATAGTAGGAGTTTTCTTTGGGATAGATAGCTATTTTTCAATTCTTCCTAATCCATTTACAGTAGATCAATTAGTGCAAGAAGGAATAAATCTTGTTCCTTTAGCCATTGCAACTGCGGGAATAAGTTTAATCCCGCTATATTTCGGAATGCGTAAACGTTCAGTGCCAACTACAATTGTTTCATCTATTATTGTTGTGTCAATCGCAATTAATAACCAGCCAATATTTCCGATAGCGACTTTTCTACCTCTTCAATTCACATTTGCAGCGATCGGTATGGTGATTGCTTATTTTGGGATTAAAAATATTGAGAGTGAAGATGCATTATAAAGTTTCACATGAAACAAGTTACAGAAAAAGACAAGATATGTAAACATCTTGTCTTTTTTGTCGTTACATTTTAGGAGCTTCCATTCCAGCCGCAGCCCATTCTTCTTTTGCGGGACCATATACGCCAGGAACTGTTAAGCCGGCTTGTCGCATTAAAACCGTCATTTGCCCGCGGTGGTGATTTTGATGATTAATGAGTGTCATTAAAAATATAGAATTCGGCATAGGGCGACCAAAGAAGTCATTAATAGTAGCTAAGTCTTTATCAGTCCATTTACTTTGAAGTGTTTCAACAAAAGCCGCGTTTACTTTACGGTATTCATCTGCAATTGTTTTTGCAGAAGTTGGAACAGGATAATCTGTCGTTTCTCCTTCAAACTTTAGCCCTGTGCCAGATAGTATCACAGGAATTGCCGTCACGATATGCCAAGCAACTCTTCCTAAAGTCCAATGTTCAGGTGCAATTTCCTGTGATAAAGATGCATCGGTTAATGAATCAAGCATTTTCTGAGTAGACTCTGCTTCGTATGTCCATGATTGTAAAAAGCCTTCAATTGTTTGGTACATTATTGTTATCCCCCTCTACTTATGTTCATAGATTAAGTTCGAGAAGAAATGACAAGTTCCCTTTATGTTTTAATGATGGTATTTAAAATTTTATATATAAATTTTATGATACTATTGAGTGTATATAGAATTATATTAATTTAGGGAGATATTATGAAAAGATTGATTTTAGGAATCATAATTTTATTTTTAATGGTAGGATGTAGCAATGAAACCTATAAAAAAGCAATGGATCAAGGGAAATTGGCGTTAGCGAGTAAAGAATATGACACGGCAGTAGCATCATTTGAGCTAGCATTAGAAGAGAAAAAGGATGATAAAGAAGCAAAGGTATTAAAAGACCAAACTACTAAGATGATAAGTTCGATAAAAGAGAAATCGAGTGGAAATATAGAACAAGCAATAGGTTTGTTTCAAGAAGTAGAAAAGATGAAAGATGGTTCCGCAATCCTTCAAAGTCAAGCGAAAGAACAAAAAGATTCGCTCATAGAGCATAAAGAGTTAAAAGGTCAATATATAGGTCAATTGGAAAAGGCAGAGAAGTTAAAGAGTGATAAAAAGTATGAAGAGGCTAAAGGGATAGTAAATAAAATTGTTAACGATACTGGCCAAAATCAACAATTTATTTCGGAAAATCAACGGGCCGAAGAGCTGAATAAGCAAATCGATGGCTTACTAACTCAACAAGCAGAAGTTAAGAAAAAAGAGGAAGAGTTAAAAAATGAAAAGAAAAAAGAGGCTGATATTGGAAAGTTAAAGGGGTCTTGGATGTCATCAGAAAGTACAGACAGGCCAGTTGGGTTGGAAATAGAATCTATTAATAGTGAGAAAACAGGCGGAGAATTTATGGAACATAATATTTTTGGGAAAGGGACTACTATAGGAGACTTTCGAATATTAAGTGTGGACCAAGGGATTATTTCTGTAGAGCTTGTATTTTTAGTGGGGGAAATAAAGCATAAGGCTGATTTGAAAATTGAGGAGAACACATTAACTGTACATCATGAGTTTATGGGGAGTACTAAATCTGTGAAATTAGTGAGATCAGAGTAATTTATCCGGCTATTCGTCGGACAGTAAAACTTCCACCTCAAGATTCGGCTGGAGCAAAGAAGTTAGGTGGGAGATCCACTGCTCATAAAAGTCCGATTGGTGTGGACTAATAATCAGCGGGGATGAAGAAACCCCCCACTAATTAAAGTTTCACTTTATTTAGTATATAAAAAGGAGGCTTCTAAAACGAAGCCTCCTTTTTAATTAACCTTCTTCCCACTCTTCCTCATCAACCATAAGAAATAAGGTGCTCCAAGTACAGCAACGACAAGTCCAGAAGGAATTTCTTTCGGATATGCAATTGTTCGTCCGAGTAAATCAGCAATGGAAAGAAGGATTGCTCCAAATAGTGCGGAGCAAACGAATAATCTTTGATGATTCATACCAACGACGATTCGTGCTAAGTGTGGCGCAACAAGACCTAGAAAGGCAATTGTACCGACAGCTGCGATATTTACAGATGCAAGTAGTGTTGCTAACACAATGAGGGCAAGGCGCGTTTTATTTACTGGTTGCCCGAGTCCCGTTGCTAAATCGTCTCCAAGTACGAGAACATCAAGTTGTTTTATTAAGAAAAAGATAATGAATACAAGAATTAGCGATGGATATAGAATGATATTTTCTAAGTGATTCCATCCTCTTGCATACGTGCTACCTGATAGCCATGTTAAAGCAGCAGCAACGTTCAAATTTGCTCTAACGATAAAGATTTGAATAATCGCTGAACCGAGAGCTGAAATACCAATTCCTATTAAAGCAAGGGCTGTTGGGCTAAATCCTGATTTCCATGAGAAGAAGAGAACAATTCCAACTGCAAGTAGTCCGCCGATAAATGCACCAATTGGTAGGAAGAAACCAGGAAGTGCGGGAAAGACATACATAATAGTTAAAGCACCAACACCAGCTCCCGATGAAATACCAATAATAGAAGGATCGGCGAGTGGGTTTCGTAATATACCTTGGAAAACAAGCCCACTTATTGCAAGGCATGCGCCAGCAATAGCAGCAACGAGCATTCTTGGTAAACGAAGGTTCATCATCATATTTTTATCAAATTGTGTTAATTGTCCTGATATAACATTTGTAATACTTTCGATATAAGCGTTACTACCGATTGTAACACCAAGAGTAATTGTCACAATGCAAAGTGTGATAGAGATAATGATTACCTTTTTATAAGAGTAATAGCGAGAACTAGCTCCAGCTGCATTCGCTCCGTTATCATTCATATATTGTTTCGATTTCATCATTCGATAGACTAAGTAAATAAGCCAAGGTGATCCAATCATTGCCGTGACTGCTCCGACAGGAAGTTCAGCCCCAGTTGGATCTATTAGTCTACCAACGACATCAGCTCCAAGTAATAGTACAGCTCCCCATAAGAAAGAAGAGAGAAGGAGAGTAAAGTGTTGACGGTAGCCAATAAGACGCATTAAATGTGGTGCAACTAAGCCAACAAATCCAATTGGTCCAACAACAGTTACAATTACTGCTGTTAAAAAGATCGCAGCAATGAAGGCGATAAGACGTGTTACTGCTGTTTTTTCACCAAGAGAAACAGCGACATCATCACCAAGTAAGAGAATGTTGAGTTTACGAGACATAAATAGTAAAACTAGGAAAGAAATAATGATAAATGGAAAAGCAAATTGAACGCCATCCCAGTTATTTTGAATAAGAGATCCAGCTCCCCATAAAAATAAACCAGCTGTTTCATTTTCATAGAAAAGCTGCATCGTTCCAGTAAAGGCAGAAAGCATTAATGTAACGACCATACCAGCTAGTGCCATTCTAAGTGGGGTTCCCTTTTTTCCACCAGAAATACGGTATACAAATAAAGCGGTAATAGCACCGCCGATAAATGTGAAAAGAAGTGAATTAATTTGCAGACCTTTTGGTAAAAAAATTGTAGCCGCTACTAGAAAGAAATATGCGCCAGAGTGAATACCCATTGTACTGGATTCAGCAAGTGGATTTTTCGTTAATGTTTGTAAAATGACCCCAGATGCAGCAAGAGCACCTCCAGCTAAAATGGCAATTACGGCCCTAGGTAATCGAAGCATAATTAAAGTTTGATGCTCTAGTGATTGGTTCGGTGAGATAAGAGCATCAATAATCATACTATAGGAAATGTTTGCTTGACCTTGTCCGATATGAATAAAGAAAAGGAGGAGCAAGAGAGCTGCTCCTCCTCCGAATACAAGACTTGCTCGAAGTGTATGTTGTAGGCTATTCATTGTGTAATCACTTCTTCGCTGTCATTACATCTGCTACTTGTGTTGCTAAAGATGTTGCAGACTCAGGACCACCGAAAATCCAAGTGTCGCCTTTTAATTTATACATTTTGTTTTCTTTTTTGAACTTTAATTCTTCCCAAGCAGGGTTGCCTTTTAGTTGAGTGTCAAAAATGTTATCTTCATCCGCTACAATGTAAATGAAGTTTGAATCTTGTACACTTTGTAATGATTCTACAGTTGTTTGTTTGAAACCATCTGGCTCAGATTTTCCTGCTTCAAAAGTATTTGTTAAACCTAATTTTTTTGTAACTTGTAAAGCTAAAGAATTGTCAGTTAAGATACGGAATGTTGGTACGTTTTTAGCAGTAAATGCTTGTGCCATTGCGATGTTTTTATCTTTTAAGTCTGCTTTCTCAATTTTTGCTTTTGCATCAGCGAAGGCTTTATCCATATCAGCTAATACTTTTTTACCTTCTTCTTCTTTTCCAACTGCTTTTGCAATTTGTTTAAATGTTTCTGTCATTTCAGCAAAGTGATCGTTATTGCTTGTTGATGGATCAAACATAACTGTTGGTGCAATTTGCTCTAATTCATTTTTAATTGCTTTACTACGGAATGAAGCTGTGATAATTAAATCTGGTTTTAAACGGCTAATTTCTTCTAAGTTTGGTTGTTGACGTGTCCCTACATCTACAACATCTTTACTTGGTTTTGTTTTTGTATTTACCCATTTATTATAATTCTTAATGTCTGCCATCCCTACTGGCTGAACACCAAGTGCTAATAAGTCTTCTGAATATACCCACTCAAGTACAACTACTTTTTTCGCTGGTTTATCTAACTTTGTTTCCCCTTCAGCGTGTTTAATTGTTATAGCTTGATTTTTATTGTCCGCTTTTGTTTCCTTTTTCTCCTCTTTTTGCTGTCCGCATCCAACAGCGAATAGAAGAACTACTATGAAAATACTGAGAATTTTCTTCATCTTCTGCCCCCAAATTAAGTGTTTTTTGTAACTAGCACCATAAGTGAAAATGGTTATCAATTACAACACCCAAATCATACTATGAGGATAATTTAAGTGTCAATATTTTTTTAAAATTTTGAATAAAAATAACAAGTTATACGGATTTTTATATATTATAGTTGCTATTTATGAAGAATCAGCCTCTTTACTAAAAAGATTGGCGAATGTGGAAAGTTTAAATGGGAACTTGTCTGTGTACGAAAGCGTAATGTGTATGGTTAATAATCTGTGGAGATGGGGCGAAAGTACAAGCAAAAGGAGAGTGAATCGCATGTAATAATTACTAGAATGTATGGAGGAAATCTGTGTTTTATCCCCCACTAGGCTAAGTATTTCTTTGTTATTTAGATAGGTGTTTTTTGATTCGGTGATTGCGCTAAAAAGATCGAATGTAAAGGAAGTGATCAACATGTCTTCATGGAGCAATAACATAAATGGATATTGTGGGTGTAATAATCAAAATGGTGTACATGTTGATTCATGCTGTTTTAGTTGCGATGGGACAGTTCCTAAGGTTGGTCCAACCGGTCCGACGGGAGCGACAGGAATAACAGGAGCAACAGGC
>NZ_JAKUFQ010000110.1:0-16723 GCF_022663475.1 Bacillus cereus group sp. BfR-BA-01382 | reverse complement strand
GGAAGAAGAAAAAGCGAAGGCAAAGGCGGTGGCAGCAGCCGAGGCAAAAGCGGCAGCATTAGCGAAGCAGAAAGCTTCGCAAGGTGATGGGGATTCGGGAGATGAAAAGGCAAAGGCAATTGCAGCAGCAAAAGCGAAAGCAGCAGCGGCTGCAAGAGCGAAGACAAAGGGAGCTGAAGGTAAGAAAGAGGATGAGCCGAAGCGGGAAGAAACGTCCGTAAATCAGCCGTATTTAAATCAGTATGTTGAGGCTATTAGGGAGAAGGTAGGAGAGGGTGCATTAGTAGATTCCTACATTAATAAACTGTCAAAGGATGTGCCGACTCTTGTGGTGGATCCCGAAAAATATTATGAAGTGATGGAGTCACTGCGATTCCATGAAGGACTTGCTTTTGATTATATGTCAGAGCTACATGCGACGGATTTTGTGACACATATGGAAGTATATGTTCATTTGTTTTCATATGGTAAGAAACAATCGGTAGCGGTGAAGGTAAAGCTAGACCGGGAAGAACCGCAAGTTGAATCTGTGACAGCGCTTTGGAAAGGGGCTGACTGGCCGGAGCGAGAAGCATACGATTTGCTCGGCATTGTATTTAAAGGGCATCCGAATTTAACGCGTATTTTAATGCCAGATGATTGGGTAGGACATCCGCTTAGAAAAGACTATGAACCGTATGATGTGGAGGTGTAGCTATGATCCGTACGGAAGAGATGCTTTTGAATGTAGGACCTCAGCATCCGAGTACACATGGTGTGTTCAGGCTCGTAATTAAGATTGACGGGGAAATTATTAGAGAAGCTACACCGGTTATTGGGTATTTGCATCGCGGGACAGAAAAAATCGCTGAGAGCTTACAGTATACGCAAATTATCCCTTATACAGATCGAATGGACTATTTATCAGCCATGACGAATAATTACGTCATTTGCCATGCTGTAGAGACGATGATGGGGCTTGAAATTCCGGAGCGTGCCGAATACTTGCGAGTACTTGCGATGGAGCTAGGGAGAATTGCAAGCCATCTCGTTTGGTGGGGGACGAATCTTCTTGATATAGGAGCGGTCAGCCCGTTTTTGTACGCGTTTCGTGAACGAGAGATGATTATAAATTTATTAAATGAATTATGCGGGGCACGGCTTACTTTTAACTATATGAGAGTTGGCGGTGTGAAGTGGGATGCGCCAGATGGTTGGATTGAAAAGGTGGAAGAGTTTGTTCCGTATATGAGAGAGCAATTGGCAGGTTATCATGATCTTGTTAGCGGTAATGAGATTTTCTTAAATCGTGTGAAAGGCGTTGGTATATATAGCGCGGAAGAAGCGATCTCGTATTCTTTAAGCGGAGCAAATTTGCGGTGCACTGGAGTAAACTGGGATCTTCGCAAAGACGAGCCGTATTCGATTTATGATCGTTTTGATTTTGATATTCCTGTTGGAAGCGTGGGAGATGCTTGGGATCGCTACGTTTGCCGAATGCAAGAAATCGAGGAGTCTTTAAAGATTGTTGAGCAAGCAGTTCAGCAGTTCCCAAAAGATGGAGCAGTGCTGGCAAAAGTACCGAAAATTATTAAGGCACCTAAGGGAGAAGCGTTTGTACGTATTGAATCGCCGCGCGGAGAGATTGGTTGTTACATCGCTAGTGACGGAAAGAAAGAGCCGTACCGTTTGAAGTTTCGTAGGCCATCTTTTTATAACTTGCAAATTTTACCGAAGTTATTGAAAGGTGAAAACATCGCTAATTTAATTACGATTTTAGGTGGAGTTGATATTGTACTTGGGGAGGTTGATGGCTAATGATTGAGACGCTCTTACAATCACCTTCAAGCTGGACGAATTTCTTCATTTTTTTCGGATTAGCGGTGCTTCTACTATTTGCAGTCCTTGGCTTCGTTACATATGGAATTTTGGCAGAACGGAAAGTGATGGGATTTATGCAAGGGCGGATTGGACCAAACCAGGTTGGAGGCCGATTCGGTTTACTGCAAACGGTAGCTGATGTTCTAAAACTATTATTGAAAGAAGATAGTATTCCGAAAGCAGCAGATAAACCACTGTTTATATTAGCACCTGTCATTGCATTTGCGCCAGCATTTATGGTGCTGGCAGTTATACCGTTCACTGATAAATTTCAATTTGCCGATATTGGAGTCGGGCTACTTTATTATATCGCTGTTTCCGGTATTACGACGATAGGTGTTGTAACTGGGGGATGGGCATCGAATAATAAATATTCCCTTTTAGGAGGGATGCGTGCGGCGGCGCAAATGATTTCTTATGAGATTCCGCTCGTAATGAGTGTAATTGGTATCGTGTTGTTGGCTGGTAGCCTGAATTTAAATGAGATTGTAGCGGCGCAGGAGAAGGTTTGGTACATTTTCGTGCAGCCAATTGGCTTCGTCGTTTTCTTAATTGCAGCAGTTGCAGAGTTAAATCGGACGCCATTCGATTTGCCAGAAGCGGAGTCAGAACTTGTTTCTGGATATCATACGGAATACTCAGGTTTTCGCTGGGCGTTTTTCATGCTTTCAGAGTACGTATATTTCTTCGGGATGGCATCGTTAATTACAGT
Source organism: Bacillus cereus group sp. BfR-BA-01382 (assembly GCF_022663475.1). Taxonomy (NCBI): domain Bacteria; kingdom Bacillati; phylum Bacillota; class Bacilli; order Caryophanales; family Bacillaceae; genus Bacillus; species Bacillus cereus group sp. BfR-BA-01382. The sequence continues at coordinate 14,151 of NZ_JAKUFQ010000110.1, read as the reverse complement.
GCTCTTTTTAGGCGGATGGAATCCAGTCATGTTTCTTGGATTTATCCCAGGTGCCGTATGGTTTGCTTTGAAATTTAGCAGTGTAGTCTTTCTATTAATTTGGTTCCGCGTTACGTTCCCGCGTATAAGAGGTGACCAGTTAATGGAGTTTGGATGGAAAGTATTATTGCCGATTGCACTTGCAAATATTTTCTTAACGGCATTGATTAAGGAGTTATTCTTCTAATCTATGAGGGGGGTGCCAGTAAGAGATGAAGGGACTATTTAAAGGATTAAAATATACACTAAGTAATTTGAGCAAGAAGAAGGTAACGTATGATTATCCAAATCAACCGTTGCCGTTGCCAGACCGTTTTCGGGGGATTCAAAAATTCTATCCGGAGAAATGTATTGTTTGTAATCAATGCTCTAACATTTGTCCGACAGACTGTATTCAGTTAACAGGAAAGAAACATCCGGATCCTACGAAAAAAGGAAAAATTATCGACACGTATGATATTAATTTTGAAATTTGTATTCTTTGTGATTTATGTACAGAAGTTTGTCCGACAGAGGCGATTGTCATGACAAATAACTTTGAGCTCGCGGAATATTCACGTGATGACTTATTTAAAAATTTGCAGTGGCTTGACGAAAACGACGAAAACGTCAGGAAGGAGAATAAGGCATGAATGGCGAGTTTGTAGCATTCTTTATACTATCCTTGTCTGCAATTATCGGCGGTGTTCTTATGTTGAACTTAACGAAAGTTATGCACATGATGCTAGCTCTCGTTCTAACATTTCTCAGCATTGCAGGTTTGTATTTTCTTTTATCAGCCGAATTTATAGGCGTTGCACAAATTTTACTTTACTCTGGTGCAATCACAATTATTATGATTTTCGGCATTATGTTAACGAAACATAACGCGGAAAATGAATCGCGTCTTACTCTTCGAAAATGGATTATCTTCTTTGCGGTTGTAGCATTTGGAGCGGTTATGTATTTCGCTGTTAATAATATTGATTTTGCAAATGAGAGCACACAAGGAAGTTTACCTCTCCATGAAAACAACACACTTCAAATCGGTACGCTTCTCTATTCAAAATATATTATCCCATTTGAACTAACTTCAGTTATTTTACTTGTAGCACTCGTTGGCGCGATTATACTTGCGAAAAAGGACGAGAAAGAGGAGGATTCCAATGAGTAGCGTTCCGGCTTCTGCATATTTAACACTTGCGATTATTTTGTTTTGCATCGGCCTATTTGGAGCTTTAACAAAGCGGAATACAGTAATCGTATTAGTTTGTATCGAATTAATGCTAAATGCTGCCAATTTAAACTTAGTGGCGTTTAGTAAATTAGGCTTATTTCCGAATTTAACAGGTCAAATTTTCTCACTGTTTACGATGGCTGTAGCGGCAGCGGAAGCGGCGGTAGGACTCGCTATTTTAATTGCTTTATATCGTAATCGTACGACAGTTCAGGTGGATGAAATGGATACGCTCAAAGGATAGCATTGTGACCGAAAAAGGGGGAAGGAAACAATGATCGATTATGCATGGCTCATACCGCTTTTCCCACTCGTTTCGTTTTTGTTACTTATTATATTCGGGAAGAAAATTAGAGAAGGAAGCAGTGTACTTAGTATTTTTTTCGTCTTTCTCTCCTTTATACTTGCGGTACTTGTGTTAATAGAAAGATTTTCAGAAGCAAGCGTGAAGCATAAGTGGGTGTGGCTTAGAGCTGGAGATGTGGATATATCATTTGGCTTTGAAGTGACTGCATTAGGAGCTTTAATGTTGTTTATCGTTACGCTTGTGAGTCTGCTTGTACATGTGTATTCGAAAGGTTATATGAAAGGTGATGAACGATTACCAACCTTTTACGCATATTTAGGACTCTTTACATTTGCGATGTTAGGGCTTGTTATATCAACGAATTTATTACAGCTTTATATATTTTGGGAATTAGTTGGCCTTGGCTCATTTTTACTTATCGGTTTTTATTTCTTTAAAGAAGAAGCGAAGGCTGCTGCAAAAAAGGCTTTTATTATGACCCGTATTGGGGATGTTGGTTTATTTATCGGGATGATTTTAATTTTTTGGTACGCAGGTAGTTTTGAATATGACGCAATATTTAGGGCGATTTATACAGGGGATCTACCTCCTTACATGATTACAATAACGGCGATATTAATTTTTATCGGGGCGATGGGGAAATCAGGTCAGTTCCCGCTTCACACGTGGTTGCCAGATGCAATGGAGGGGCCAACGCCCGTGTCGGCACTTATTCACGCGGCGACGATGGTTGCAGCGGGCGTATATTTAGTAGCGACGATGTTTCCATTATTTTCGGCAAGTGCGGTAGCGATGCAGACAGTGGCAATTGTCGGAGCTTTCACTGCAATCTTTGCGGCCTCTATCGGCCTTGTACAAACAGATATAAAGAGAGTACTTGCTTATTCTACAGTTAGCCAGCTCGGGTATATGATGCTCGCGTTAGGTTCTGCTGGTTATGTAGCTGGTATATTCCATTTGACGACACATGCTTTTTTTAAAGCACTACTATTTTTGGCAGCAGGAAGTGTAATTCATGCCGTGCATACGCAAAACATTAACAAAATGGGCGGTTTACAGAAGAAGATGAAAGTAACTGGTACGCTATTTTTGATAGGTACACTTGCAATTAGTGGGGTTCCACTCCTTTCTGGGTTCTTTAGTAAAGATGAAATTTTGGCTGCGACTTGGATGAATGGTAATTACTTTTTATTCGTATTAGCAGTAATTGCGGCATTCTTAACGGCATTTTACATGTTTCGTCTATACTTCCTTGTCTTTACTGGGGAAGCGAAGACGAAGGAAGATGTGCATGAGTCGCCCCGCGTTATGACGTATCCAATGATTGTTCTCGGCGTTCTCGCAGTAGTGGCAGGATATATAAATACACCATGGTTTGGGACGTTTCTCGGAGATTGGTTGACGAAAGATGTAGGGTTTAAGGTTGAAGAAGCGCATGGACCAGTTTGGATTATGATTGTTGCGACGCTCGTTTCATTTGCGGGAATCGCTCTTGCATATTTCATATATGGCAAGAAATCAATTTCTAGAGAGTGGGCTGGGGGTACGGGAACCTCGCTTTATAATCTTTTGAAAGAAAAATATTATGTGGATGAACTATACAACATGACGGTGATCCCTATTACGAAAGGAATCGCTCGTGTGCTTCGCTTATTTGAAGTGTATGTAGTCGAAGGAATTGCAGTTTTAATTGGAAGTGTAGTTAAAGGAACAAGTAATCTTGGATCGAAGCTTCAAAACGGGAATGTACAAGTGTACGGTACTGTAACGGCTGTTTCGCTCGCTGTACTCGTCATTATTTTGCTCTATACGGGAGGGGATTTACGATGAATGATTTGTTGTTAACGTTCTTCATTTTTTCCCCGCTTTTAGGAATTTTATTGCTTGTATTAACACCGAAAAAGGAATTGCGTACAGTGCGGGCGCTTGGCTTATTTGGGACGGCACTTCCATTTGGAATCGCCATCGTCCTCGCTTGTACATATGCTTCTGGAAAGAGCTTGTCACTATTTGATGAAAAGGTGAAATGGATTAAGTTCGGAGATTTTACAGCGGTGGATAAAAGGTGGTTTTCTATTTATTACGAGCTCGGTATTGATGGTTTGTCGCTTATCATGATGGTACTGACGGCTCTTCTAGCGATGCTTGCAGCAATTGCAGCCTTTTCTATTAAAAGCAATTTAAAAGCATTTTATATGCTGTTACTCATGCTAGAAATAGGGATGCTCGGCGTCTTTGCTGCTCAAAATTTAATGTTGTTTTTTATCTTCTTTGAAATTACGTTGCCACCAATGTTTTTATTAATTGGGAAGTGGGGAAAATTGTCGAGTGAAAAGGCTGCTTATAGTTATTTAATATATAACGGCATTGGCTCAGCTATTTTGCTCATTGTTTTCTCAATTTTGTTCGCGAAAACAGGTACAACAAATATTGTGGAGCTGAAAGAGATATTAAGAAGCGTAAGCGCAGGGGGAGAACTCGTCATCCCAAGTAGCTTGCAGCTTGGTGTATTTATTGCCATAATGATTGCCTTTGCAATTAAACTACCTGTTTTTCCGTTGCACCGCTGGATGGTCAATGTACACATAGAAGCGCATCCAGCTGTAGTTATGCTTCATGCGGGTGTTTTGTTAAAGATTGGAGCGTACGGTATTATTCGCTTCGGGAAAGGGTTATTCCCGGAATATTTTCACGATGTTGCAACGCTAATTGCGATATTAGGCGTAATTAATTTATTATACGGTGCCTTTTTAGCGCTCATCCAAACGGACTTTAGGAAAGTACTCGCTTACTCTAGTATTTCGCATATGGGAATTGTATTAATGGGACTTGCGTCACTTAATGCACCTGGTACACAAGGAGCGCTATTCCAAGTTGTATCACATGGTTTAATTGCAGCCTTGCTCTTCTTCTTACTAGGTGTTATAGAACAACGATTTGGAACTTCGGATATTACGGTGCTAGGCGGACTTGCGAAAAGTGTACCGATACTTAGCGGATTCTTTTTAGCAGGAGGAATGGCATCACTTGGATTACCAGGGATGTCTGGGTTTGTTAGTGAATTTCTTGCCTTTCTCGGTTTATTTCAAGGAGAGCCCGTCATTGCTGCAGTCGGTGTGATTGGCATCATTTTAACCGCTGTATACGTATTAAGAGCGACACTTCAAGTGACATTTGGAAAGAAAGAATGGGAAGCAAAATCTGATATACACGGATGGGAGTACGTCCCTGTTTTACTACTTATCTTTTGTATTATTGCAATTGGAGTTATGCCAGAGATACTAGGGGATCCGCTTCAAAATACATTGAAAACATTGGGGGTGAAGTAGGATGGATATGAATACGTTACTTAGCTTATCGTGGCATCTAATGGTGCCAGAATTTATTATTCTCGGGGCCGCCATCCTTCTTTCCATATGTGATTTGTTTTTTAAGCTGAACCATAGATATGTAGCTCTTGGTGCGATCGCTGCCATCGTATTAGCAATTGTTTCATTAATTACGCTATATAGCGAACCAGCTGGAGATATTTTAAATGGATCGTTTGTGTTAGATGGATTTTCAAAAGGGTTTAAAACGTTGTTATTAGGCGCCTCAGCTCTCATTTTATGCATCGCAATGAGCGATGATAAGAAGAATCCAATTGAAGATAAGGGCGAATATTATTACTTATTTTTAATGGCACTTCTTGGCGCGATGTTCATGGCTTCTAGTGTTGACTTTATCACCCTTTTCGTTGGTTTAGAGTTACTTTCACTTTCTTCTTATATTTTAGTCGGAATACGAAAAAAGAACCGTGCATCAAATGAAGCGGCAATGAAATATGTCATTAGCGGAGGAATTGGAACGGCGATCACGCTCTTCGGAATGAGTTATTTATACGGTATTACAGGTTCAACTAACATTGTAGATATGCAAAAGGTACTCACTGGGGAGCTCGCTAGTGGTATTCAGTTATTGTTAGCTCTTGCATTTCTTTTATTGCTAGTTGGTCTCTCATTTAAAATTGCCACAGTGCCGTTTCATATGTGGGCACCTGATGTGTATGAAGGAGCGACTACACCTGTTACCGCTTTTCTTGGAACGATTTCTAAAATTGCTGGGTTCCTACTCATTATTCGTTTGTTCCTTATGGTTTTTGCAAGTGTATTAATACAAGGAGATATGCAATCTTTATATGGGCATATGAGTATATATATTGCGGTGCTAGCAAGTATAACGATGATTGTTGGGAATGTAGTCGCGTTAAAACAATACAACATAAAACGTTTATTTGCTTATTCAGGTATTGCGCATGCTGGGTATTTACTCGTTCCACTTGTGGCATTATCACCATTTACGCTGGATAGCATGTGGTTTTATATGCTGGCATACATGCTTATGAATATAGGCGCGTTTGCCATTATCCACGGCTTAATCTTACAAAACGATAAGGAAAACATAACGATTTTCACCGGATTATATAAGAAATCACCATTTGCAGCGATCATGATGACAATCTTTATTTTATCGCTGGCCGGGATACCAGGGACGGCTGGCTTCATTGGAAAGATTAACATCTTTTTAGGCGCGCTTCATGTAGAGCCAGCACATTACGTACTAGCTTCGATTATGATGGGTACGACAGTTGTTTCATTCGTATATTATTTCCGTATTTTACAACAAATGTTTTTCCGCACCAGAGAGACAGAAGAGAGGATACGGTTACCGTTAAATATAAAGGTTGTTATGAGTCTTTGTGCAATTTCGATTGTAATACTAGGGATTATGCCGATGATTGGGTACAATTTCTTTTATGAATATTTTCCATTAATGAAAGATTTCTTCTTCTTAGGGAACGTGGTACAATAGTGAAAATAAAAGGTGTGGAGTCAGTACTCTGCGCTTTTTATTTTGTGTTAACTTGTAATGTAGATATACGTTTTTTGAAAGAAAATCACGATGTAAAATGTAAGATGTCTATTTGCATTTGAAAAAGTGTGGCTCCTACTTATTATGGTATCGTTTTTATATTCTTTCATAAGTAGTAGCTGAGTAAAAAGGGGTCGATTTTTTGGCACAACTTTTAGGGCAACAAGCACTGATTGCCATTGTTTCGCATTTATTGTTTATTACCATTACGTGGTGGGCTTTGCAAGGCATTCACATTGAGCGTTTAATGAAGTCCGGAAAAGTGCTGCAGACGCGAGTATTACTCATCTTAATTACAATTGCAATTGGGACATCTGTAAGTAACTTTTTCCTTGATTATTTAGGCTATTCGAAGAGTTTAACGTATTTAGTAAAGTAAGTGTATAGAACCTCAAATCTCCGTTAACAATGGGGATAGGAGGGGATGAAATTGAAGCTTAAAGCCATTCTTATTGTTGCACTTAGTGTTGTTTTATTTTTGGTTGGATATAGAGAGATGAAACCGATAAGCGATGAACAGAAAATGGAGAGCATGATTAAGGCTTTAGAGAAAAATGATGCTAAAGTAGAAAAATGGTCATGGTTAGCTAGAGAAACAAAAACAATTTCTAATATACATACGTTTCAAAAGTTGTTAAACGATGTGAAGGACAAGGCAAATATTCAAAAGTGGGAAGTGGAGCAATCTCCAGATGGATATAAAGCTACATCCTATAAAAAGTTTGCTTCTCATGAAGAACGAGTAGTAGTAACTTGGAGTAAAGAAAATACTAAAGAAAACACTTTCATTATCTTTGAAGTAAGTGGGGCGAAATGGGACCCGAAGTATGTTCAAAAAGTGAATAAAATTTTTAGTGAAAAACCTATAATTTACACTTGTGTTCAAGGTGTACTGAATGATAAGATTGAAGGTGTTTTGCAAAATAAAACCAATCAGGTTTTGAAAGATCTTTCAGCAAGAGCGATCGAACAAGTAGAAGAAAGAGCATTTGTGTCAGTCTCCGCATACAATAAAAAGTGGGATGACGCTCTTTCAACAAATAGAGAGAAAATAAATGTGCAAATAGCAATACGTTCTACAGACAACAAAGATACAATTGTGGTTGGCACACCGATCATAACTTCTGAGTATTGAGTGAATAGATACTGAAAAAAGGACACGGAGGGGAATAATTTGGAAAAGATCATCGTCCGTGGCGGAAAGCGGTTAAACGGCACAGTGCGTGTTGAGGGCGCAAAAAATGCTGTATTACCTATAATCGCTGCAGCCCTATTAGCGAGTGATGGAAAGAATGTACTATCTGAAGTACCAGTTTTGTCTGATGTATACACAATTAATGAGGTATTACGTCATTTAAATGCTGAAGTCGTATTTGAAAATAATCAAGTAACAATCGATTCTTCTAAAGAACTAAACATTGAAGCACCATTTGAATATGTACGTAAAATGCGTGCATCTGTTCAAGTAATGGGACCATTATTAGCACGTAATGGTCGTGCTCGTATTGCACTTCCTGGTGGATGTGCAATCGGTTCACGTCCAATTGACCAACATTTAAAAGGCTTCGAAGCAATGGGAGCAAAAGTACAGGTTGGTAACGGTTTTGTTGAGGCATATGTTGAGGGAGAACTAAAAGGAGCTAAAATCTACTTAGACTTCCCAAGCGTAGGCGCGACAGAAAACATTATGTCTGCAGCTACATTAGCAAAAGGGACAACAATTCTTGAAAACGCAGCGAAAGAACCAGAAATCGTTGACTTAGCTAACTTCTTAAATGCAATGGGAGCGAAAGTACGCGGAGCTGGAACTGGAACGATTCGTATCGAAGGCGTTGATAAATTATATGGTGCAAACCACTCTATTATTCCTGACCGTATTGAAGCGGGAACATTCATGGTTGCAGCAGCAATTACTGGTGGAGACATCTTAATTGAAAATGCTGTACCTGAACATTTACGCTCAATTACAGCGAAAATGGAAGAAATGGGTGTTAAAATTATTGAGGAAAACGAAGGTGTACGTGTTATCGGCCCAGATAAGTTAAAAGCGGTTGATATTAAAACTATGCCTCACCCAGGTTTCCCAACAGACATGCAATCACAAATGATGGCATTATTACTACAAGCTGATGGAACAAGCATGATTACAGAAACGGTATTCGAAAACCGCTTTATGCACGTTGAAGAATTCCGTCGTATGAATGCTGATATTAAAATTGAAGGTCGTTCTGTTATTATGAACGGTCCAAACAGCTTACAAGGTGCTGAAGTAGGCGCAACTGATTTACGTGCTGCAGCTGCATTAATCTTAGCTGGTTTAGTATCAGAAGGTTATACTCGTGTAACTGAGTTAAAACATCTTGACCGTGGTTATGTAGATTTCCATAAGAAATTAGCTGCATTAGGTGCAACTATTGAACGTGTAAACGAAAAAGTAGAAGAAGTGAAAGAACAAGAAGTTTCTGATCTTCACGCTTAATTGAAATAGTCTCTATGTCTTTTGACATAGGGGCTATTTTTTTTTTGGGTTATTACTGTTATAGTCAATAAATTCTATACTTATGCACGTACCAGTAAAAATATTTAGAAAATTTCCGTTTTATGCTCTTCCTCCTTAAGTATGTTCTAAAAGAAAGAGTTGTTCCATAAGAATGAATGGAGTAAAGCTTTTATATTGGGGGAAAATAGGATGAAATTTTCAAAGCCACTTTTTATTACAGTAGCGCTCTTAATAGCGCTCGTTATCATTGTACCTGCAGCCCTTGTTATCCCATTTGCGAAAGCAAAAGTAGGGGAAGAAACGGCCTCTAAAACTCCTCCAGCGATAGAAAGTATACCAGCTCCAGGAAAAGTAGATACAGCGGTTCAAGTTGCTGTATATCGTGAGAAACAGAAGAAGGTAGAATCATTGCCTATGGAGGAGTATGTGACCGGTGTAGTAGCTTCTGAGATGAATGCCAGTTTTGAAATAGAGGCACTAAAGGCACAGGCATTAGCAGCGAGAACATTTGTAGTACAACGTATGCTAAGCGGAGGAAAGAAAAATAATGCGGACGTGACAGATACGGTGAAAGATCAAGTGTACAAAAGTAAAGAAGAATTGAAGAAACAATGGGGTAATAACTACGAAAATAATTTGAAGAAAATCGAAGAAGCCGTTTCGAAAACAGCAGGACAAGTTTTAACATATGATGGAAAACCAATTTCAGCATCCTTCTTCTCAACGAGTAATGGCCGGACAGAAAATGCAGCTGACTATTGGGGAAATGATTATCCGTACTTGAAAAGTGTAGATAGTCCGTGGGATCAAGCCTCTCCAAAGTTTACGAGCGAGCAAACATTTACAGTAGCTGATTTTCAAAAACGTCTCGGTGTGAAAGTACTAGCAGACGGGAAGGTTGGAAATATTAAAGACCTTACGGAAGGAAAGCGCGTAAAGGATGTAGCTTTTCAAGGAAAAACATTAACAGGAAAAGAAGTTCGTGAAAAGTTAGATTTACGTTCTTCTGATTTTACGTGGAAACAACAAGGAGATAAAATCATCGTTACGACGAAAGGCTTTGGTCACGGCGTTGGTATGAGTCAATACGGAGCGAACGGTATGGCAGCGGAAGGAAAGAAATATACAGATATCGTCGCTCATTACTATAAAGGCGTTGAAATAAAGACGATGAATGATTATGAAGGAAAATTGATGGTGAAGAAATAGGTGTCAGAACTCTGGCACTTATTTTTTTGTTTAAAATATCATAATTTTCCATTAACTGTTTGATATAATAGGATAAAAAGGCATTTGGGGGAGATGAAATGGTGCTACTGGAGTTGAAACAGTTAGGGAAAACGAACCAATTACCGGTAATTGACCTAAAAGTCGCGAAAGGACAATGTGTTGTTTTGCAATGCAATAATCATACAGCTAAAGTGTTGCACCGCATCATTATAGGCGAAGAAGAAGCGTCGACTGGCAATGTACTGTTTGAAGGGGGAGCAATTGGAAAGAAAAATTATCCACGCATCGGCTTTTGTTTTTTGAAAGATGAGGCATATGATCGTTTGAAGGTGAAGGAATACTTTAAGTTTTTAATAGGGCTTTATGAATCAAAGATAAGCATAGAAGAAGTTGTGCAGTCTGTTGGTCTCCTAGATAAACTAAACGTTAAAATAGAAAAACTATCGTTTTCAGAGAAGCGTCGTCTTCATATTGGACGAGTGATGATTCATAATCCGGATTTAGTTGTTTTGGAAGAACCGGAGCAAAATGTAGATATAGAGAGTACGATCATTATTCGAAAAGCAATCATGAAAATGAAAGAGCAAGGAAAGGCAATCTTTATTACGTCATCATTTCTATCAGATGCCCTCTCGTTAACAGAGGATGTATACATATTAAACAACGATGGTGTGAAAAAGATAGAAATTGAGCAAGAGGAAGTGGAAGAAGTCGATGAAGAAAAAGTCATTCAAATGATCCCGCAAATGAAATTAGAAAGAATACCAGCGAAAGTGAACGATAAAATCATTTTACTTGATCCGATGGAAATTCATTTCATTGAAACGCAAAACGGAGTAACACATATTCACGTTCGTGAAGGGGATTTCGTATGCGCTTTAACATTAGGTGAACTAGAAGCAAGGTTAACAGGTTTTGGTTTCTTTAGATGTCATCGCTCGTACCTTGTAAATTTACAAAGAGTACGAGAAGTGATTACTTGGACTCGTAATAGTTTTAGCTTAATTTTGGATGACGAAAGAAAAAGTTCAATTCCGCTTTCAAAAGGACGCATGGATGAATTAAAAGGCGTGATTGGGCTATAAAAAGTGCTCCAATAAGCTCAACATGCGATTCATTCACCGGTAAAAATACTCCTTTTACCGGTATTTTACTGTGTAAACCCTTTGTTTTTCATATGATTGAGTCAAGAAAAGCGAAACAAACGAACGAAAAGCGCTAAAGCGACTTTCATCTATAAAGAAGAAAAACAAAGGGGATGACGAAATGACATTGGCAATTGAAATGAAAGATGTAATGAAAAATTTCAGTGGAAAAACGGCACTTCGAAATGTAAATATTGAGGTGAAGCAAGGAGAGATATTCGGATTCCTCGGACCGAGTGGATCTGGTAAGACGACAACGGTAAAAATTTTAACTTCTCAATTGCTTCATAGTGTTGGAACGGTAAGAGTATTAGGGAAAGATATTACAGGACCAAGTAGCATCGATTACAAACAAATTGGTATTTTAACAGATAACAGCGGCTTATATGAAAGACTTAGCATTTATGATAACTTACTATTATTTTGTGACCTATACGATTGTAAAAAAGAACGAATCGATGAAGTACTAGCACAAGTAAATTTATTAGATGATAAAAAAACACCAGTAAAGAAACTATCAAAGGGAATGAAGCAACGCGTCACACTAGCAAGAGCAATCCTTCATAAACCAGATATCCTCTTCTTAGACGAACCAACATCTGCACTCGATCCAGTAAACGTTCAAAACATTCATAAAATCTTAAAAGACTTAAATAAAGAAGGAACGACCATTTTCTTAACGACTCACAACATGGATGAAGCAGAAACGCTTTGTAACCGTATTGCCTTCCTTTGTGGCGGAGAAATTGTAGCGCTTGATACGCCAGAGAACCTACGCTTACAATACGCTAAGGATCAAATAGAGGTCGTATTAAAAGATAAACAAAAAGAAGTAGTGCAAAAAGATGAATTAGGCGCAAAACGTATTTCAGAATGGATGAAAAAGGGCGAACTGTTATCTATTCATTCACACGAACCAACGCTAGGCGATATCTTTATTGAAGTTACTGGGAGGGGATTATAATGACATTTTCAATGAGAAGATTTTCAGCTATTTTTCGGAAAGAAGTCCAAGATTTTAAGACAAATTCACAAGTATTATTAATGGCATTTTTACCAATTATACTTTCATTTTTGTTTAGCAGATTTGGAGTGGGAAAGGAAATGTTAGGCACTACTACTATAATGGCCTTCCTATTTGTCGCAGGATTTGTTCAATCTATGGTAATTGCAGAAGAAAAAGAAAAACATACACTGCGTGTGTTAATGTTATCCCCAGCATCTTCTGTTGAAGTTCTTCTTGGAAAGAGTTTATTAACATCGGGTCTGACGATGGCCATTTGTATTGCAAATTTATTCATTTTAGATCAGTTAAATATTAATCTTCCATTGGTAGGATTGATATTCTTATGCGGAACTATTCTGTTTATCGTGCTTGGAACAATGATCGGATTACTTGCATCTTCTGTACCACAAACATCATTAATTGGTATGCCTATTTTAATGACGATGTATTTAGCTGTACAGTTTGAGCCAATGGTTGAAAATAAATTAATTAAGACGATGATTGGATATCTTCCAACATCCCATATTTCAAAAGCGATTAACAGCGTAGTAGGTGGAGCAGGATTTAGTAGTATTAGTGGGCATATATTAAATGTTGCAGTTTGGCTTATTATATCGCTCGTTGTATGTTTAATCGTATATAAAAAGAAACAATTAGACTAAAAACTGAGCCGAAACGCTCAGTTTTTTCTTTTTTCTATCATTTCCTCGGAAATTTTACAGTTCTTATACATATTTTTACAGATTTTGTCGAAAAGTAATTAGTTATACGTTGTATAGGATACGTGAATATTGTTCAAAATGATTGCTGAGGTGATGATGGAATGCGAGGAAGAAATAATAAAAAGTCGCAAAAGGTAGTACATTTATTTCAAAAAAGATGGGTGTTTCCGGCACTATACATTGCTTGTGCAGCGGTAATCTTAATGGTTGCGCTATGGTTCCAAGGAGCTAATCCGAAGAAGACTCCAAACCACGATCAAGCAACACCGTATACACAATCGGAAGATCCAGCAGTACCAGTAACGAAATCTTCAGAAGTAGTGAAAATGCCAGCTGCCGCGAATGCGGAAGTAGTCGTACAGAAGAAATTCTATGAAGATGCAGCAACTGAGGCGGAACAAGAAAAAGCACTTGTCTTTTATAACAACACATATTCCCCAAACAAAGGAATTGACATTGCTGCGAAGAATGGAAAAGAATTCAATGTTGCTGCTGCTTTAAGTGGTACAGTAACGAAAGCAGAAAAAGATTCACTTCTTGGTTATGTTGTAACAGTTGATAGTGGAAATGGTGTAGCGGTATCTTATCAAAGCTTAGGCAGTGTGAAAGTAGAAAAAGGTGCAAGAGTTGCACAAGGTGAAGTATTAGGAACATCCGGTCTAAGTGCAATGAATAAAGAGGCAGGCTCTCACGTTCACTTTGAAGTACGTAAAGACAATGTGGCTGTGAATCCTGAACGTTACTTAAATAAATCAGTAACAGAAATTAAAGCTGATGCAGGTGCTGCAAAAGCTACGAATGCTTCTGGTAAAAAAGCTGACGACAAATCTCAAAAAGAAGAGAAGTCAACGAGCACGAAACCAGAAAATAAAACAGAAGACAAGTCTCAAAAAGAAGAGAAATCAACAAGCGGTTCAACTAGTGACAAAAAAGAAGAACCGAAGAAAGAAGAAAAATCAACAAATGGTTCTACAGAATCATCTAACGATTCTTCTTCACAAGAATAAGAAAGTGAAAAAATCAGTTCTCATTAGGAGAGCTGATTTTTTTATTTCTATATAAAAATAATCAATTT
>NZ_JAKUFQ010000109.1:0-16860 GCF_022663475.1 Bacillus cereus group sp. BfR-BA-01382 | reverse complement strand
TTTATTTATATATCTGTTCTTATATTTCCTGTTACGACATAACTTTATCAACCTATAAAGCCGAAAATTTTTTCCATCTTCATCAGCAAAAATTCAGGAAAAAAATCCTTGCTGATTTTGAATATTATACTATATGATATAACGAAAAAGCAAAATAATGGCCTACGAATACTTTGCTTACAAACGTTGTTTTATCAGGCTTTTTGTTATATTTTCACCTCATTGAAATGCACAGTAACGGTATTGTAAAATATCGTCTATAATTGATAACCTATCGTAATGTAGTTGAACTATACTTAACCTCTTTGTTACGCTAAAAGGAATTTTCAGTAAAAAGAGATGATATGGTATTAAAAATTTGTTTCTTATTTTTTATTCGTATTGCAAGCGGTTGAATTGTTGTGAAAAACTTCCTATTAAATCCACTCACCGTTCCTCTCTCACTAAATCAAACAGGACAGATAAGTGCATATATCAAACTTTAATCAGTAGGGTTTTTGTTCATCCCCACTGATTATCAGCCCTCACCAACCGGGCGTTTACTGGCAGCCCGATCCCCACCTAACTTCTTTGCTTCCGCTGAATTTTGAGGTGTGGGTCTTACTGCCCGTTAATGCGGGATAAGAGACGGCATCTAATATACACCTATAGGGAACATGCCATCTGAATAAGCAAAATAATATGCAAATAATTTATACAGCACACTTAAATTCATTTGAGTGTGTTTTTTGTCTACTTTATGAACAAAGCTTTTCTTTTAACACTATTATGGAATAATTATACTTTTTTACGTTGACAATAGTGTTGAAGGAGAATATACTAAGCATGTAAGTTGATTGTGAATAGTTTCACAAATAATGTGAATTTCTTCACATATAATAGATAGGAGTTGTCATTATTATGAGTACTTGGACACAAATTTATGATCCATTAAACAATATTTGGTTATCTGCACTAATCGCAGCACTTCCAATTTTCTGCTTCATCATTTGTTTAATGGGACTGAAAATGAAAAGTTATATCGCTGGTCTTTACAGTGTGATTGTCGCTATTATTCTTGCAATATTTGTTTATAAAATGCCAGCAACAGTAGCTGTAGCATCTGCTGGATTCGGTGTTTTATCTGGATTTTATCCAATTTGTACTATCGTTATCGCCGCAATTTTCCTTTACAAATTAACTGTTAAAACAGAGCAGTTCAATATTATTCGCGATAGTATTTCAAGCATTACAAATGATCAACGTTTACAAGTATTATTAATTGCTTATTCTTTCGGTGCTTTCTTAGAAGGCGCAGCTGGTCTAGGGGTTCCAGTTGCTATTACAGCTGCACTACTTGTGGGTATGGGCTTTAATCCATTAAAAGCAGCAGGTATTTGTTTAGTAGCTAATATTGCTGGTGGTGCTATGGGTGCTATGGGTATTCCAGTTACAGTACCGGCACAATTAACTGAACTTGACGCATTAACTATTGGTCGTCAAACTGTTCTTATTTTACCTTTCATTAGTATTATCTTACCTTTCTTACTTGTTTCAATGGTCGATGGAGTTAAAGGTATTAAAGAAACTTGGCAAGGTATTCTTGTAAGTGGTGTTTCTTTCGCTATTACTCAATTCGCTGTAACTTACTTCTTAGGTGCAGAACTTACTAATATTTTCGCAGCCGTTGTAAGTATGATTGCTCTTGCATTATTCTTACGTGTTTGGCAACCAAAATCTTCTACTAAAGAAGAAAAACAAGAAACTAAAGTATCACATACATTCAATCAAATTTTATATGCTTGGTCTCCATTCGTATTCTTAACTGCATTTGTAACAATCTTTAATTTAAAACCAATTAAAGCTTTATTTGCTCCAGATGGTGCGTTAGCAAACTTAGTATTTAACATTCAGTTCCCTGGTCTTCATAATGCTGTTATGAAAACTACACCAATTACAAAAGCTGATACACCTTTCGCAGCTGTTTTCAAATTTGATGTATTTTCTTCTACAACTACTGCGATTGTACTAGCAATTATCGTTTCACTTATCGTTTACCGCGTAAAAGGTAAAATGGTTAAAGAATTAATGATTGAAACAATGAAAGAATTAAAAGCTCCAGTATATACAATTTGTAGCGTTATCGCTTTAGCTTACGTAGAGAACTACTCTGGTATGTCATCTACACTTGGACTTGCATTCTCATCTACTGGTAATGCATTCCCAATTCTTTCTCCAATCTTAGGATGGATTGGCGTATTCATTACAGGTTCAGTAGTTTCAAGTGGTTCTTTATTCGCACCACTTCAAGCAGTAACAGCAGACCAATTAAACATCGTTCCTTCTACACTCGTTGCCTTAAACGTGGTAGGTGGTACAATGGCAAAAATGGTTTCACCACAATCTGTAGCAGTTGCTTGTGCCGCAGTTGGACTAGTTGGTAAAGAATCTGCTCTATTTAAAACAGCAATGAAATACAGTTTAATCTTCTTAGCTGTTATTAGCTTACTTCAATTAAACGCTGTGTTTAATATCTTTTAAAAATAAAACACCGATCCAAATGGATCGGTGTTTTTCACATTATATTTTTTTATTTTTTAATAAAGAAGCTCCAGCAATTTCAGGATGAGTCATTTCGAATGGATCTAAAATAATATCCAATTCCTCTTCTGTCAGTACACCATGTTCTAAACATAACTCCCTAACAGATTTTCCTGTTTCAATTGCTTCACGTGCAATACGAGATGCTACTTCATAACCAATATGAGGATTAACTGCTGTAATAATTCCAACACTTTTCTCAACATATTGCTTCAGCAATTCTTCATTTGCTGTAATTCCTTCAATACAATATTCACGGAATACACGGAATCCATTATTCATAATGCTTATAGATTGAATTAAATTAAATACAAGCACAGGCTCCATTACGTTTAACTCTAATTGTCCTGCTTCTGATGCTAAGCAAATTGTATGATCGTTTCCGATTACTTGGAATGCGACTTGGTTAATTACTTCTGCCATAACTGGATTTACTTTTCCTGGCATAATGGATGAACCTGGCTGACGTGCTGGCAATTGAATTTCAGCTAACCCAACACGTGGACCAGACGCCATAATACGAAGATCGTTTGCAATTTTAGACATGTTCATCATACATACTTTAAGCGCTGCAGATACTTCTGTGTATGCATCTGTATTTTGCGTTGCATCAACTAAATGCTCTGCACCAACAAGTGGGAATCCACTAAACGTTCTTAAATGTTTTACCACTTGTTCAATATACGTAGGATTTGCATTTAATCCTGTACCAACAGCTGTCGCCCCCATATTCACTTCATATAAATGTTGACGAGACTGTTTAATTCTTTTTATATCACGCTCAAGCACTCGGCTATACGCTTCAAATTCTTGTCCAAGGCGAATTGGAACTGCATCTTGTAAATGTGTGCGTCCCATTTTAATAACGTGATCAAACTCTTTTGCTTTTTTACGAAAAGCAGAATGAAGTTCTTCCATTGTAATAAGAAGCTCTTCTAACATCATAAGAGTTGCAATATGAATCCCTGTTGGAAACGCATCGTTCGTTGATTGGGCCATGTTCACATGAGTGTTTGGGCTAATTTTCGCATATTCCCCTTTTTCATATCCCATACGCTCTAACGCTCTATTCGCAATTACTTCATTTGTATTCATATTAATAGAAGTTCCGGCTCCGCCTTGAATAGGATCCACGATAAATTGATCATGAAACTTTCCATCAACAATTTCTTGCGCTGCTTCTGCAATTTCATGTCCAATGTCTTTAGCTAAGTAACCAGTATCTATATTCGCAAGTGCCGCTGCTTTTTTCACAATTGCCATTGCTGTAATGAGTGATGGATGAATGCGGTATCCTGTAATTGGGAAGTTTTCTACGGCACGTAATGTTTGTACACCATAATAAGCTGCACTTGGTACTTCTTTTTCACCTAAAAAATCTTTTTCTATACGTATATCCTTCGTTGCTATCATTTTTATCACCTATACTTTTTCATTCTAAATCCTTATCCAAAAAATCCGCCCTCTAAAAACACGAGTATCATTCAGAAGAATTTTTCAGTATCCACCTTCACTATATAGCACCTTTTTTGAAAGCGCAAACATTTATTTTTCTGTATATCCTTTTTATTAAAGTTTATAGAAAATCATTCTTCTACTTTCCTTATTTCCACTCGTTTAATTTGATGCATATCCTTTTCAAGGACTTTAAAATAAAAACCGTGTTTCTCAATAACATCTCCTTCAGCAACGATTTGTTTTTGTACCATAATCCAGCCACCAATTGTATCTACATCATCAGCAATTAAATGTATGCCAAGCAAATCATTTACTTCACTAATAAGCACTTTTCCCTCTACGATTTTATATCCTTCACTTACATGCTCTATAGGTGGATTCTCATCTTCATCGTATTCATCTCGAATTTCTCCAACAATTTCTTCTAAAATATCTTCTAGTGTAACAATCCCTGCTGTACCACCATATTCATCATATAATACAGCTAATGGAATGTGTTTTCTTTGCATTTGTAACAGTAAATCATGAATTGGAATATTTTCTAGCACTTCAATAACTGGCCTTGTATATGGCATAATTGAGCACTCCTCGTCCCGATTACCATCCATATAACGAATAAATAAATCTTTTACATTTACCATCCCAATAATTTCATCTTTATCTTCACCAAATACAGGATATCTCGTGTACTTTTCTTGTGCGATGACTTTAATATGTGTTTCAAATGGTTCGTCCTCATATAAGCCTACAACTTCCGTACGAGGTACCATAATTTCTTTTGCTACTCTATTATCAAATTCAAAAATATTATTTACATATTTAAATTCCCTTTGGTTAATCTCTCCGCTCTCATAGCTCTCAGATAAGATTAACCTTAATTCTTCTTCTGAATGAGCTACTTCATGTTCAGATGCTGGATGTAATCCGAATAAACCAGTTACAACCCTTGCTGAACCATTTAAAGCCCAAATAAACGGGTACATAACTCGGTAAAAATAAATAAGTGGTTTCGATAACAATAAGCTAACTTGTTCTGCTTTTTGTATAGCAAATGTCTTTGGAGCAAGTTCCCCAATGACAACATGTAAAAATGTAATTACTGCAAAGGCAATAATAAATGAAACTGTACTGGAAATTGCAGGTGAGAATTGTAATTTTAAAAACAACGGCTCGAGTAAATGTTTAATAGTTGGTTCCCCTAACCACCCGAGCCCTAAAGCAGTAATTGTAATACCTAGCTGACAGGCCGATAAATACTCGTCTAAATTTGAAGTTACCTTTTTAGCTGCCAGTGCACCTCGTCTTTTTTCACTAACGAGTTGATCAATACGACTGCTACGTACCTTAATAATTGCAAATTCAACAGCCACAAAAAATGCTGTTAACCCAATAAGAATGACTACCATCAATAATTTTAAAATATCCACATATGCTCTTTAGCTCTCTTAGCTAAAGTTACACCTCCTTTTAAAAAGAAGTTTCACTTTAGTTTCTTCAATTATTGGAAAGCAACTCTATATAAAATCCACCAATTTTCAAACCTCATACAATTCTAAAGGTAAACCATCAGGGTCTTGGAAAAAGACGAATTTCTTCCCCGTTATTTCATCAATACGGATTGGTTCTGTCTTAACACCACATTGGTTTAAATGCTTCACAGCTTCTTCTATATTTGTAACAGCAAATGCTAAATGTCTAAGACCGGCTGCTTCTGGAAAACTTTTGCGCTCAGGCGGATTTGGAAATGAAAATAATTCGATTTGATACTCTTCTCCTACACATAAATCTAATTTATAAGAATCTCGTTCCTTTCTATATACTTCATTTATCTCTTTAAACCCTAATATTCTAGTATAAAAATTCTTTGACCTCTCATAATTCGAACAAATAATTGCAACGTGATGCACTCTACATATATTCATACTCTCTCTATTCCTTTCTTTACCAAAGATGCATATTCTCCCTTGAAATGAAAAACATATATAGCAGAATATCTCTTTTAGGGGGCTTATCATGAAATTCATTACTTTTTTCGTCGGACTAATTGTTGTTTTCTTACTCGCTTATATTGCTAGCAACAATAAGAAACATATTAAGTTTAAACCAATTTTCATCATGCTTATTATACAGTTAATTTTAACCTACCTATTATTAAATACAGAAATCGGTCTCATACTTATTCGTGTCATTTCCAGTCTGTTTACAAAGCTACTCGAGTATGCTGCTGATGGAATAAATTTCGTATTTGGTGGTATTGCAAATAAAGGTGAAATGCCATTTTTCCTTACTGTATTATTACCAATCGTCTTTATTTCTGTTTTAATTGGTATATTACAACATTTCAAAATACTACCATTTTTTATTCATTGGATCGGGTACTTTCTTAGTAAAATAAATGGTCTTGGGAAATTAGAATCTTACAATGCTATTGCCTCTGCCATTGTCGGTCAATCAGAAGTTTTTATTACAGTGAAAAAGCAATTAGCTCAAATTCCAAAACACCGTCTTTATACACTTTGTGCCTCTGCTATGTCAACCGTATCTATGTCTATCGTAGGTGCCTATATGACAATGATTGAACCTAAATATGTAGTAACTGCACTCGTTCTCAATTTATTTAGCGGTTTTATTATCGTACTCATCATTAACCCTTACGACGTTAAAGATGACGAAGATATTTTAGAAATCAAAGGTGAAAAACAAAGCTTTTTTGAAATGCTTGGAGAATACATTCTTGATGGTTTTCGTGTAGCCATTGTTGTCGGCGCTATGCTCATCGGATTTGTCGCATTAATTAGTTGTATTAATGACCTGTTCCTCATTATATTCGGTATTACGTTCCAACAATTAATCGGCTATGTATTTGCACCTATCGCATTCCTTATCGGTGTACCAAGTTCTGAAATTGTCGCAGCTGGCAGCATTATGGCAACGAAGCTTGTAACGAATGAATTTGTCGCAATGATGGACCTTAGTAAAATTTCTAATAGCCTTTCTCCCCGTACAGTTGGGATTATTTCTGTTTTCCTTGTGTCTTTTGCCAATTTTTCTTCCATTGGTATTATTTCAGGTGCGGTAAAAGGACTAAACGAAGAACAAGGAAACGTTGTTGCGAGGTTTGGCCTTAAATTACTATATGGAGCTACTCTCGTTAGCATTTTATCCGCAATTATCGTAAGCATTATGTTGTAATTAGGTAAAATTTTATCATTTTCTTATCCCTATCTTTTGTATACAATAACGAATAGATGTCTTATAAAGTGAAACTTTACTCAGAGGGGCTATCCCCCTCTGAGTATTAGCCTTCACCAATCGGGCTTTTACGGGCAGTTAACTCCCACCTAACTTCCTTGCGTTCGCTGGACTTTGAGGTGGGAGTTTTACTGCCCGTTAATGCGGGATAAATAATCAAGACATCTATTTTTTATACATGTACAATCGCTTTTATTTAGCGTAAAATATTTTTTATGTGTTTGAATACACTTCTAAATGTATATACTTCGATAGTTTTAAAGGAGAAAAAATGATGAAATCCGACCCGAACAACAATACGCGAGCCAGAAAAGGACGCTCAAAGAAAAAACGCCTACTTTGGTTCCTTCTTATTCCATTACTAATTGTAGCACTTGGAGCAGGAGGCTACTCCTTCCATATATACAGTAAAGCAAAGTCCGTCTTAAATAATGCTTATGCTGAACTAGGTCGAGGAGATAAGTCCAGTAAACGTGAAAAAGCTGTTAAACCTATGACCGACAACATTTCTGTACTAATTATGGGTGTTGATGAAAGTGATATTAGGGAAAAAGGTTATGGAAAAGCAACTCGAACAGATGCGTTATTACTTGCAACAATTAATAAAAACGATAAATCCGTTAAACTTGTAAGCATTCCACGTGACTCACGCGTCTACATTAAATCACGTGATAAATACGATAAAATCACACATGCGCACGTATTCGGTGGTGTAGACAGCACAATTGATACGGTAGAGAACTTTTTAGATGTTCCAGTTGACTACTATGTAAAATTCAACTTTAAATCATTTATTAAAATTGTTGATTCCCTTGGTGGTATTACTGTAGACGTTCCAGTTGAGTTCACAGAGCAAAATAGTAAAGATGAAGCAGATGCAATTCATCTAAAAAAAGGACGTCAACATTTAAATGGAGAAGAGGCACTGGCACTGGCTAGAACTCGTCATATCGATAGTGATTATATGCGTGGTCAACGCCAACAGCTTGTATTAGAGGCCATTGCTGAAAAGGCACTATCTCTTAATTCCATTAATAAAATCGGAGGCCTACTAGACGCTGTCGATAAAGACTTAAAAACCAATTTAACTTTTGATGATATGATGACAATTACAAAAAATTCAATGGATTCAAATTTAAAGATGGAAAAAATGCAAGTAGAAGGTACAGATAAATATATAGGCGGTATTTATTATTACGTTCCAAATGAAAAAAGCGTCAATAATATTTCGACAAAACTACAAGAACATCTCGGTGTTACGAATAAAAATGAGCATAAAAAATTATAATAAAAAGGCTGCTAGATTTCTCTAGACAGCCTTTTTATTATATTTTTCAACATATTTTTCATACACATTGTGACAAGAAGTGACAATTATTACAGCGGTGTAACATTTTTTATGAAAACATTACACACACAGTGAAAATAATAGTATACTAGTACGTACATAATGTTATTTTCATCATTTTTATACAAAAAATGTAATACATATATTTATACATAAATTTCTGGGGGGAAATAAATGAAGCTAAGTAAAATACTGATCGGTTCTGCAATTGCTGGGGGCATATTACTTTGTGTAGGCGGTGTTGGGGGATATCAATATGTCTCCAAATTAAATAATCAATTAGATACTACTGCATTACCGAATACTACATTTGAAGGTATTTCTCTCGATGGAAAAAATAAGAAAGATATTCAAGCAATTATTAATCAAAAGGTAACTGAATTAGATCAAAAATCCCTTACCTACATATTCCAAAACGATAAACAAACTTACACATGGAAAGATTTAGGGATAAATTATAAAGAGAAAGATATTATTGACAAAATCTTTAAAGAACAAGAAGGAAACGTAATGAATCGTTACAAAATGCGTAAGCAAGCTGAAAACGGTGAATTAAAACGTGAATATAAATTAACACCACAATTAAATGCAACAGCTTATGAAACCTTTATAAAAGATAAATATAATGAAACATTAAAAAATCCTATTAATGCAGAATTCAGTATTGAAGGCTCAACAGTAAATGTTAGTCAAAGCCAAAACGGAGAAAAAATTGATAAAGGGAAACTAAACGGTTTAACAAACGAAGCTATTACTACCGGTAAATCAGATGTCACATTGCCAGTCACATTCATAAAACCAGAACGCTCTACAGAAGACATACAGAAAATGGGGATTAAAGAAGTCATCGCTGAATATTCTACTCCAATGGCCGGCCGTAACGGAAATCAATCATTTAACGTAAATAAGTCAGCCAATACTTTAAGTGGGGTTATTGTCGCACCTGATGAAACGTTTAGTTTTAACGGCCGCGTTGGCGTAACTGATGCTGCACATGGTTACAAATCTGCAGCAGTATATTCACAAGGTAAAGTAATACAAAGTGCAGGCGGAGGAGTTTGCCAAGTCAGTAGTACATTATACAGCGCAGCTTTAAGGGCAGATTTAGGCATTGTTTCTCGAAGCAATCATTCTATGCCGGTAAATTATTTACCACTTGGGCAAGATGCAGCAGTAGCAGATTATGGTCCAGATTTAAAATTTAAAAATAATACGGGCAATCATATTTATATTCAAGCATTTTCAAATGGAGGTAGTATTACTACACGCATTTTCGGTACAAATACTGGTAAAAATGTTGAAGTTTCTTCTCAAGTAATTAGTAGGACTAGTGATAAAATCACAGCGGTTACGTATAAAAAAGTAACACAAAACGGGGAAGTAATATCAAATGGACAAATTTCAAAAAGCGTATATAAAAGCGCTCCAAAAGAATAGCTAATATCCACCGAATAGCATAAAGAAAAAGGCGTGATTATATCACGCCTTTTTCTTTTGCAGTAATAGTAAAAAAGTTTCAAGATGGTCTTTCGTTTCTTCTAAAGACCACATACGATTGCCTTGCTTCGCAGCTAATACACACGCCTCTTCCCACGCGTTCTTTTTCTTCATATTTATTAATTCATCACGTAATTTCAAAACAATTTCTTCGTCTTCTTGTTCAATAAACTCTTCCATCACGCTTACTATTTCATCCTCATGAATACTTAACGTACAGTACGATTTAAGAAAGTATTGTAATGTCGTATACATAATGTACTCCCCCTTCTTATTTATCAGATGGATAAGAAGTAATAATCTTAAACCCTAATTCTCCTGACTTATCTCTTGCTAAAACAGTAACAGTTTTTACCAACTTGTCTTTTACACTCATATTTTTCTTTATTACCGTTTTTCCAACCGGGAATGAATGTGTTGTATTTAATACGAGACGAGCCTCTTTAGAATTTTTTAACCAGTCTTGAATTTCCTTATCATGCTGCTTCAAACTATCTTTTACAGCTTTCGTTGCTGTTTCCTTGTCATAGTATGTACTTGCTGCTGATACTTTATCTGTCTTCAAGCGATTCTTCAAATCTTCTTCTGATTTGCCTACATGTCTTTCAATCGTATGACCATTTTTAGGTGGCCCTTCCATTTCATCTAAAATATTATCACTAATTTTTTCTACTGATGTCGATTGATTCCCTGTTTGTTTCTCTGTTTTTTGTTCTTTTCCTGCACATCCACTTAAGATCAGCATTAGTGCCAATAAACCACTCAAGAAAAGACTACTTATTCGTTTCATCATATCACCTCTTTCATGATTATTATCGCAACTTCACTAAAAGTCAATTTCACAACGAAAAAATCTATCAGTTTTCATTTTTTTCATCTATTTTTCCATATTTACCCGCGCAATTTCATCAACCCTCTATTTTTCGACTTTTTATAATATATACCCCCTATATTTTATGATTATTTCCCAGATGAAAACACTGATAACATAACTATAAAACTCTTTTATACAAAGGTTTTTATAGTTTTTTTAAATTCTTTTAAAATACCCCCATTTTTATATACCTAATACCCATATAAGGTATAAAGACCCCTTCTTATCAACGTTTTTCTACATTATGTAAATTTACCCTTGCCTATACAAACGAAATATGGTGTAATGCAAAAAAAGATAAAGGATTTTAAACAATGGCTGAAACGATTCAAAATTTCTTAACAGAATACTATTCAATCGCAATTCCACTTAGTATCTTAATTAACATCATCATTAGTCTTTTAGGTGTTATTCCTAGCATCTTTTTAACCGCCATTAATATACAGCTCTTCGGTGTAACAAATGGCACAATCATTTCGATCGCAGGTGAGG
The DNA here is from genome assembly GCF_022663475.1 of Bacillus cereus group sp. BfR-BA-01382. Classification (NCBI taxonomy): domain Bacteria; kingdom Bacillati; phylum Bacillota; class Bacilli; order Caryophanales; family Bacillaceae; genus Bacillus; species Bacillus cereus group sp. BfR-BA-01382. The sequence goes on along the minus strand of NZ_JAKUFQ010000109.1, from coordinate 5,359 downwards.
CCTTAGGGGCTATTATCTCGTTTTATATTTATCGCATAGGCCTTCAAAAGTTCACTCACGATAAAGTAAATAAGTACCCAAAGGTAGAGCGTCTTCTTTATGTAGAAGGTATAGAGGCCTTTCTACTCGTTCTATCGTTTCGATTGATACCTTTCATCCCATCAAGTATCGTGACTTTATTTGCAGCTCTAGGGAAAATGTCATTACTCTCCTTCAGTATTGCCAGTACAATAGGTAAAATACCGGCCTTATTGATTGAAGTATATTCGGCATATCATGTTATAAACGGAACAAATGAAGCGAAGTGGATTGTAACAATCGCAGGCGCTATTGGATTGTTTTATTTGTGGAAAAAATGGAGAAAAAAATAAAGAAGGAGCCCATGCTCCTTCTTTATTTTTGAAGTATTTTATTAATATCTGTCCCTTAAATCCTTAATTTACACCAACAGCACTAAATGATTGCTTCACTGCATTTACTTCTGCAGAGCTAGCACCATATAAATCCGCAGCAGCTTGTACTGCACCAGCACGAGCTTGACTAAATGTAGTAGATTGCGTGAAATACTGTGTATTTGCACGGTAGTAAATCGCACCTAATTTATCTTTACCAATACCAGTTACAGTTACACCAGAATGCGTACCACCATTTGCTAATAAATAAGCTTGTTTGTTAATAATACCACTGTTTGTATGAACGCCACCGTTATCACTTGAACCTGTGTAACGCTTAGAATAGTGGTCTGGGTCACCATATTTCGCTGGATCACTCATAGAGCGAAGCGCGTCTCCTGCTTTACCAGGCGTGTAAATATCTTCACCAATCTCCCAATCTGGGTTACGGTTATCATAGAATTCTACTAAAGTACCAAAGATATCAGAAATCGCTTCATTTAACGCCCCTGATTCATTTTGATAAATTAAGTCCGAGCTATTTTCCGTAACAGCATGCGTTAATTCGTGACCAATTACGTCAATTCCACCAGATAATGAAGTGAATGTTACACCATCACCATCCCCGTATACCATTTGTGAACCGTTCCAGAATGCATTATTATACTTACTTCCGTAATGAACTGTTGATTTTAATGGTGCTCCTGCATCATTAATAGAGTTTCTGTTAAATGTAGCTTTATAATAATCATATGTTCTACCTGCATAGTAATGAGCATCTACTGCCGCTGCATCATACGCTGCATTGAAAACATTATCTGCATCTGCCCATAATGTTCCTGGTAATGTTGAGCGGTTTTTCGCATCGTATGTGAAAATCGTTGCTCCGCGCGTATTATCTTGTAAGTAGTAAGATGAACCAGATAATGTTGTATTAAGTGATTTCGTATCTCCTAATACACCTTTACCAGTTCCTACTTTATTTGTTCCTGTTACAGGTTTTACTACTGCTTTCGCATCCTGTTTAGGAGCCTCTTGCTTAACTGGTGACTTATCTTCATTTGCTACATGATCCAATTTATTATATTTATTTAATACTTTACCGCTGTCTGCTTCAATGAAATAGTAGTAGTTTCCTGGACTAGGATCTAAGAAGTTTAGATTTACAACGTATGCATATGTTGTTTCTTCACCATTTTGATATACATATAAGTCCGCTTTTGGTTCTACCTCATATTTCGGTGTTACCCCTAAGTCTTGCTGCGCGATTTCAATCGCTTTTGCGCCTTCAATCTTATTTTTATTTTTCAACTTTTCCTTCTTGTCTAAATCAGGTGCAACTGTTCCAGACAATACTTTTAAAGAACCGTCTTTACTTACGTGAGCTACTTGAGTAGAACCCCATACAGGTACTCCTTCGTAAACTTGTTGCATACGTACTACTGTTGAATCAGTTACAGCATCTTTCTTCACTTGTTTCACTTTGAAAGAATCTTGCGCACTCTTTTCCCCTAGCTTGTAATCACCTTTTGCTGCGTTTAAGTAATCAAACACAACAGATTCTGCTTTCTTACCAGTCGCTCCAGTTAAATCACCAGAAATAAACTCAGGTGACTGTACTGTCTCATTGTACTTCTTCGTAGAGAGTACATTTTTAGAATCCGCAAATGCAGAGCCTGTCCCTCCAAACGTTGTAACTGCCATTCCTGTCGCTAACACTAACGCTAAACTTTTCTTTTTCATGAACCTTCCCCCTAATAAAAATTTTTTTGAAAAAGAGTAGTTTCATATTAGCATTATGTTTCCACTATTAATATACTAAAAATTCAAATAATTATTTTCTCAAGTTTTGTAGAATTTTGAGGAACAAATATTGAAAAACCCCTTTCCGGTTGGAAAGGGGTTTCTTCATTATGAATTAATTTGTTCAACGGTTTTAGCTTCTTGACCAAGGACATCTGGTTTCCAAGCATACTGAATATCTAATACTATCGCCGCAATTGACATAATTACAAATGTTCCTACAATAAACTTTTTCATAATCTCACTCCTTTTTATTCTTCTAATAATTTTATTGCTAATTTATAATAATAATTACTTTCTTTAAAATCTGCGCATTCTTCTAAGTACTCCGCCAACTCTAAATATATAGTTTTCAAATCTTTTATATTGTTTTCAGCTTTAAAAAAAGGAACTACCTCTGTTTCCAAAAACCTTTTATAAGTATCTCTTTTTTCAAAATACTTATATTGTAAACTTAATAGTAAATATAACATTCCTTTGTATCTTTCAGCTTTCTTTGCAGCAAAAATACCTTTTTCAATCCATTTCTTCGCGTCTTCAAATTCTCCCAATTGAATACATTGTAAGGATAGTTCATACATAGCATCAATATAATTCATATCCTCTTCTTTTTTATACTTTAAACATTCTATATAATACTCTTTTGCCTTCACATAATTCTTTTGACGGTAATACAAATAACCAATATTATTTAAAGCGATTGACATAATATTATCTTTATCCGCAAAAGAATTTGCTTCTCTTAGAATATGATTATAGATTTCCATCGCTTCATTATATTGTTTTTTTCGAGTATAACTAAATGCAATTAGAAATTTACAATTAATTATATTTCTAAACTTATACTCACTCTTAAAGCCTTCTAACGCAACATTAGCAAAGTATAAAGTCATGTGGTCTATTTCCATCTGACTATATGTGAGCGCTAAATTATAATATATCCCCGTTTCATAATAGCCCAGTTCCTTCGCCATGGTTTCCGTTTGCAGTAAGTACTCCAAAGCCTGTGTATATTTATACTGTAAAGAATATAATAACGCCCTACTATACGTATAAAGCATTTTTTGAAATGGTGAATATTTTTTATACACCTTTTTCAACTTATCCAATTCTTCTTCAAGAGCTACTAAATCCCTTTTCATAATTAAATACCGCGTATACAGCAGTTTATAATAATTTATAATTTCAAAATCCAACACATGCTTCATTTCACCTTGTAACTCTTCATATATACGTTCTACTTGTGGCTTGTCCAAATGAACTAGTGCATTCAGCCATTCATCCAACTTCCCCTTCACATCTTCTTCTACATCCCTCAAATCCGTCACGGCAATTTCTAACCTTGTGCAGAGCAATTGTAGAATTTCTTCTGATGCTTCGATCTTTCCATTTTCAATCTTACTTAAGTATGAGACAGAACAAATGCCCTGACATAATTCTTCTTGTGTCATTTTTTGCTGAAGCCGTTTGTAAAAGACTTGTTTGCCTATTTTTTCTAATGTTTGTTGCATTGTCCTCCTCCATTCTCATTACCCCATTACTCTAATAATACATAAAATTTGGAGAAATATAAATTGATAAATATAAATTTTCTAAAAAATATGCATAATTTCATTTTTTTCTCTCTTGACTTCACTTCAATATCTCTTCTTTGCTACGAATGGTGAAAAATTGGTATACTATAACCAAATTATGGAGGTGTTCTCGCGATGACTCATTATAAAGACGATAGTTATGCCTTACATACAGACCTATATCAAATCAACATGGCTTATACATATTGGAAAGATGGTATTCATAATCGCCGTTCCGTGTTTGATTTATACTTTCGAAAGCTTCCATTTGAGAACGGCTACGCTGTTTTTGCTGGCCTTGAGAAAATTGTAGAGTACATAGAAAATTTCAGCTTTACTGAAAGCGATATCGCTTATTTAGCAGAATTACAATTTGAAGAAGAATTCCTTCATTATTTACAAAATATGAAATTCACTGGGACGATTCGTAGTATGCAAGAAGGTGAAGTTGTATTTAATAACGAGCCTTTATTACGCGTTGATGCACCACTGGGTGAAGCACAAATTATTGAAACCGCTCTCTTAAATATTGTGAATTACCAAACATTAATTGCAACAAAAGCAGCCCGTATGAAACATGCTGCAAATAATGATGAGCTTTTAGAGTTCGGCACAAGACGTGCCCACGAGTTCGACGCTGCCCTTTGGGGGACGCGTGCTGCCTTTATTGGTGGTTTCTCCTCTACAAGCAATGTTCGTGCTGGGAAACGCTTTGGGATCCCTGTAGCTGGCACACACGCTCACTCTTTCGTTCAAGCATATCGCGATGAATACGTCGCGTTTAAGAAATACGCTGAAACTCATAAGAAGTGCGTCTTTCTCGTTGATACATATGACACATTGAAATCTGGTGTTCCAAATGCAATTCGTGTTGCAAAAGAATTTGGGGATCGTATTGATTTCTATGGTATACGTCTTGATAGTGGTGATATGGCTTATTTATCGAAAAAGGCACGAAAACTACTAGATGAATCAGGGTTTACAAATACAAAAATTATCGCTTCTAGCGATTTAGATGAATACACAATTATGCACCTTAAATCTCAAGGGGCAAAAATTGACGTATGGGGTGTTGGGACAAAATTAATTACGTCCTTTGAGCAACCTGCATTAGGGGCTGTTTACAAACTAGTTGCGATTGAAGATACTGACGGAAAATTAAATGATACGATTAAAATTTCATCTAATCCTGAAAAAATTACCACTCCAGGACTGAAACGAATTTATCGTATTATCAATCGGGTTAACGATCATGCAGAAGGCGATTATATTGCGTTAGATTCTGAAGAACCTGGAAAAGAAGAGCGCTTAAAAATGTTCCATCCAGTTCACACATATATAAGTAAATTCGTAACAAACTTTGAAGCCCGTGAACTCCATAAAGACATTTTCGTTAACGGTGAAAGAACATATGAACTACCAAGTATATTAGATATTCAGCAATATAATGAACAGAGTCTCGCTCTATTTTGGGAAGAATACATGCGAACTTTAAATCCCGAAGAGTATCCTGTCGATTTAAGCCAAGAATGTTGGGATCATAAAATGAATTACATTCAAACTGTTCGAGAACAAGTTGAAAAAAACATA
>NZ_JAKUFQ010000108.1:0-16916 GCF_022663475.1 Bacillus cereus group sp. BfR-BA-01382 | reverse complement strand
AGGTTCAAATCCTGTCCCCGCAACCAAATGGTCCCGTGGTGTAGTGGTTAACATGCCTGCCTGTCACGCAGGAGATCGCCGGTTCGACCCCGGTCGGGACCGCCATTTTAATAAGGCTCGGTAGCTCAGTCGGTAGAGCAGAGGACTGAAAATCCTCGTGTCGGCGGTTCGATTCCGTCCCGAGCCACCATTTATTTTAATAAAATACGCCGGCTTAGCTCAATTGGTAGAGCAACTGACTTGTAATCAGTAGGTTGGGGGTTCAAGTCCTCTAGCCGGCACCATGTAAGTTTCGGAGGGGTAGCGAAGTGGCTAAACGCGGCGGACTGTAAATCCGCTCCTTCGGGTTCGGCAGTTCGAATCTGCCCCCCTCCACCATTTACATAGGGGCATAGTTTAAAGGTAGAACTGAGGTCTCCAAAACCTCCAGTGTGGGTTCGATTCCTACTGCCCCTGCCAAATATATTTACACAACATGGCGGTTGTGGCGAAGTGGTTAACGCACCGGATTGTGGCTCCGGCATTCGTGGGTTCGATTCCCATCAGTCGCCCCATTTTTATTTTTAAAATTACAAATAATTTAATTGATACTTACATATAATTAAGTAAGAATTCGATGGGCTATAGCCAAGCGGTAAGGCAACGGACTTTGACTCCGTCATGCGCTGGTTCGAATCCAGCTAGCCCAGCCATTTTTGCGGAAGTAGTTCAGTGGTAGAATACAACCTTGCCAAGGTTGGGGTCGCGGGTTCGAATCCCGTCTTCCGCTCCAATGAAATTTAATATGGCGGCATAGCCAAGTGGTAAGGCAGAGGTCTGCAAAACCTTTATCACCGGTTCAAATCCGGTTGCCGCCTTTTCTTTTGTGCCGATGTGGCGGAATTGGCAGACGCGCACGACTCAAAATCGTGTTCCTTCGGGAGTGTCGGTTCGACCCCGACCATCGGTATCATGAACGTCGTAAAAAAACTCTATACAATTAGTATAGAGTTTTTTTTGTTTTCTTTTCATTACATGACAAAATAAGCACAAAAAGTGTACGGTGAGTAAACTGCGAAACATTAAAAGGATAAAAACAAACATTCAATTTTATCCTTTTAATTGCGGTATTCTATAATATTCCCTTCGAGCACTCTAGAGAGAATTTCTCCACCCCGGTGACATGAAGTTAAATCCGACACCACCAGTAGATATTAGTACATGATCAGCTGTTAATTTCGTAATTTCTAAAAACTTCTTTTCAAACTTTTCTCTGTTGTATTTGTACATAGTTGAGTGGCACGACCACATGTGCGTTGAAGTACTCAACCAGTCCCCTAATTCCTTCAATTCAGGAAACGCCTCAAATTGGATTGGTTCATCTAATTTCATGAATCTTACTTGATAGATAGTTGGGTTTAACTTCTCTCCTATTCCTTTAAAAGCATGTGATTTTTTCTCATTTGAATGTGTCATAATTCTCCCTCCACCTTTTCTTCAAATTTTTCCCTATTTTTATTGTACAGCAATAGAAAGTAATTATGGGAATATTATGGAAATCGGTATCGGCAATATAAAAAGACTCTAACAGAAATGTTAGAGTCTTTTTTGTTAAATTATATTATGTGATGCTAAAATTCGTAATAAACTTAGGAATTCATGTATAATATAACTTGTCGAAAGAACAAAATGATAGTGATTTATATTATGTCTGTAATATGAATCAAAAATGAACTTTTTATATTTCTTTTAAAAATGTGTTGAACACACATTATATTTCATATTAATATTTTTATGTAGATTTAAAACGAGAAAGAGAGTGGAAAGTATGGGCCGTAAATGGAACAATATTAAAGACAAAAAAGCATCGAAAGATGCAAATACAAGCCGTATATACGCGAAATTTGGACGTGAAATTTATGTGGCGGCAAAACAAGGAGAGCCAGATCCAGAATCAAACCAAGCGCTTAGAGTCGTATTAGAACGTGCGAAAACATACAATGTACCAAGAACAATTATTGATCGTGCAGTTGAAAAGGCAAAAGGCGGTTCAGAGGAAAATTATGACGAGCTTCGTTATGAAGGATTTGGACCAAATGGAGCTATGGTTATTGTAGATACACTTACAAATAACGTAAACCGTACTGCAGCAGATGTACGAGCTGCATTTAGCAAAAACAGTGGTAACATGGGTGTAAACGGTTCTGTAGCTTACATGTTTGATGCGACAGCTGTTATCGGCCTTGAAGGTAAAACATCAGATGAAGTTCTTGAAATTTTAATGGAAGCAGATGTTGATGCACGTGACATTCTAGAAGAAGAAGATTCTGTTATCGTGTATGCTGAACCTGATCAATTCCATTCAGTACAATCTGCACTTAAAGGTGCTGGTGTTGAAGAATTTACAGTTGCAGAATTAACAATGCTTGCACAAAGTGATGTTACACTTCCCGAAGATGCTCAAGTACAATTTGAGAAAATGGTTGATGCATTAGAAGATTTAGAAGATGTGCAACAAGTTTACCACAACGTAGACTTAGGAGAATAATACGATAGAAGCCCTGTCCGTTTAACGGATAGAGGCTTTTTTTATGAAGTTAATTAAGTTGATGAATTAGTAAAGGTATTTTGTTGTAGACAGGGAATATGCTTATAGGGATATATGAAATAATCATTATTTCTAGGAGGTTTAATATGGAACATAAAACACCAAAGCATATCGTTGCTGTAGCAGGTTATTTAACAAATGAAAAAGATGAAGTGTTATTAGCTAAAGTACATTGGCGATCGGATACGTGGGAGTTGCCAGGAGGACAGGTGGAAGAAGGAGAAGCGCTCGATCAAGCAGTTTGTAGGGAAATGTTTGAGGAAACCGGTTTAACTGTGAAGCCGGTTGGAGTTACAGGTGTTTACTATAATGCTTCTATGCATATTTTAGCTGTTGTTTTTAAAGTGGCATATGTGAGCGGTGAAATAAAAATTCAACCTGAAGAAATACAAGAGGCTAAATTTGTTGCTTTAAATGAAGAGAATATAGATGAGTATATAACGCGTCCTCATATGAAATCCAGAACGCTTGATGCGATGAGAGCAACACATTATATTCCGTACGAAACGTGGGAAGTACAGCCGTATAGTTTAATAGGAAGATTGTAAAGAAAAGAGTGACTGATTTGAGATACATTCAAATCACTACTCTTTTTTTTGTATACTGTTTAAGAAAAAGGTCAAAATAATAATAGCGCTAGTATTGATTTGTAGAACGTTTGTTCTGTATAATGGATTTATCCCGCTATTTGCCGGGCAGCTCAATTGGTGAGGGCTAATAATCAGTGGGGATGAACAAAACCTCCACTGATTAAAGTTTCACTTTATATGTTATATACATTTAGATTACTAGATAGTTAAAAGTACATATATTTGTAGATGATATAATTAAAGTGTAAAGTGAAAATATAATAGTCTTAAGGGTTACTCTCTTATTGGTTATTCGTACTTTAACATACCTATATTCAATATTTCAGATGAATAGTAGATAAAAAAAGACTGTGATACAATACTTTTTTATCCGACTATTTGCTGGGCAGTAAGCCTGATTGATGAGGGCTTATTAAAGTTTCACTTTATACCTTACAATGATGTAAGGTACGTGTAAGAGAAATCGATGGGATATTTTTTTACAACAATGTATTCTTAAAGTAAGAGTTATATGCTGTGTGGAAAAGAGGTGTTCAAGATGAAAGAACGAGTATTATCTAGGGTGAACTATCATCAAAAAGTTGCATTAAATCCAATGACTAAACTTTTTTATAAAGCCATTATATTATTATTATTGTTAAGTTGTACGTTATTATTCATTGGAAATGTAATGATTGAGCAAAGTGATATTAGTAAATTACATGTGCCGGCTAAGTTAGAGGTACCAGAATCATTAACACATGCATTTATTGCGACAGAAGATAAAAGATTTTATCATCATAACGGTTTAGATTATATAGCAATTATTAGGGCCTCTGTTGAGAATATAAAGGCTGGTGGTGTCGTACAAGGAGGAAGCACGATTACACAGCAGCTATCTAAAAATGCTTTTTTAACGAATGAACGTACATTTTCTCGTAAGTGGAAAGAGATTTTTTATACGAAAAAAATTGAACGTACATTTACGAAGGATGAAATTTTAAAATTATATGTAAGTAACATTTATTATGGAGAAGGAGCATGGGGAATTGAAAAAGCAGCAAACCTTTACTTCGGTAAAAAGGTGAACCAATTAACGTTGGCTGAAAGTGCAATGATGGCTGCTGTAGTAAAAGCACCTGCTTATTACTCACCTGCCCAAAATTATGATAAAGCAGTAGAGAGACGAAATGTCGTTTTGAGACTAATGGAGAAAGAAGGCTATATAAGTCATGATGAGTATGTTCAAGCAGTTAGTGAGAAATTGGTAATTCGTCATGATATAAAAATAGAGCAGTCGATGTTAAATAGCGCGCGTAAAAAAGCAGTAAGTTAAGAGAAGTTCCTACAGAGGAGCTTCTTTTTTTGAATAAATTGTGACAAATTGTGACACAATATCGTCACAATTATTGTGTTTTTGTAATTTATGTGAGCGTGTTCATTGCGTGACGTATATAAGTGTTGATATTATGTGTATTGTGTACAATGCTGTATACAGAATATGAATTTAAAGAGGAATGTATATGAAATCAAATAAACTCATGGCTCTTGGTATAGTTTTTTCTATCGCAGTATTGATTGTAATTGGAACAATTGCGTATAGCATCATAAATGACAAAAAAGATAAAGGGAATGAGATGTTTGCTTATTCCACGCAACAATCTTTAGGGAAAGATGATGCTCCAGTTAAGGTAGTTGAATTTGGAGACTTCAAATGTCCTGCTTGTCGTACTTGGGATGTAACAGTATTACCTCGATTAAAAGAAGAGTATATTGATAAAGGCAAAGTGCAGTTATATTTTATTAACTTCCCATTTATCGGAAAAGACTCGGATTTAGGTGCAGCAGCTGGTGAAGCAATTTATAAACAAGATAAAGATTCATTCTGGATTTTCTATGATGAGATTTATCAAAATCAAAAGAAAGATACGGAAGAATGGATTACAGAAGATTTGCTTCTTAGCATTGTGAAAGAGAAACTTCCAAAAGTTGATGTAGAGCAATTTAAGAAAGATTTACACAGTAAAGAAATTACAGAAAAAGTACGTAAAGATTCAGATCGTGCTCAAAAATTAAAAGTTCAAGGTGCTCCTTCAGTATATGTAAACGGAAATCTTGCAAACCCTGATTTCGATAGTATGAAGAAGGCCATTGATAAAGAATTGAAAAAGTGATGAGGTCTCTCATCACTTTTTCGACTTTTTTCGATAAAATTCTTGCCTCTATTTTTTTAACATGCTATACTACTTTACATAAGTTATTCTAATATCTTATATGTAATTCATATTTGCGGGTGTAGTTTAGTGGTAAAACAAGAGCCTTCCAAGCTCTGGTCGAGAGTTCGATTCTCTTCACCCGCTCCAAATTTTATTAAATGTTTTTCTATAAATTGTGATCAACGCAGTGTTTCGTTTCCGAGATAAACGAGGCATTGCGTTTTTTAATGTTTGAAAAATATAATTACATGCGAAAATAGAAGTAAATAATAGTATTCCAAAAGTGAATTACTAACCAATAAAGTCGTTACATAAGGGATGATGGATTCATCTGAGGAGGCGATTAAGAGTGGATTTTGAACAATTAAAGCAAGATGTAATTGCGTATAGTAAAACAATTGGCATAGATAAAATAGGCTTTGCGAGTGCTTCTCCTTTTGAGGAATTAAAGCAGCGCTTAATCCAGCAACAACAATTAAATTATCAATCTGGATTTGAAGAGCCTGATATAGAGAAGAGAACGAATCCGCAACTTTTATTACCGGGTGCTAAATCAATTATTGCGATTGCTTTAGCATATCCTTCAAAATTAAAAAATGCACCATTAAGTAAGCGTGGAGAACGCCGTGGAATTTTTTGCCGTGCTTCTTGGGGACAAGATTATCATCTTGTTTTACGAGATCGTTTGCAAAAATTAGAAGCATATTTAATTGAAAAACTTCCGGATATAGAAGTGAAGTCCATGGTTGATACAGGTGAATTAAGTGATCGAGCTGTATCAGAGCGTGCAGGCATTGGCTGGAGTGGGAAAAACTGTGCTATTATTACACCTGAATTCGGTTCGTACGTATACTTAGGGGAAATGATTACAAATGTTCCATTCCCGCCAGATAAGCCGATAGAAGATCAATGCGGGGGCTGTACGAAATGTATCGATATTTGTCCTACAGGTGCTTTAATACAGGGGGGACAGTTAGATTCGAAGAAGTGTATTGCGTTTTTAACACAGACGAAAGGATTCCTACCTGAAGAATATCGCGATAAAATAGGAAATCGTATATATGGATGTGATACGTGTCAGACTGTTTGCCCGAAAAACAAAGGAATGGATTTTCATAATCATCCTGAGATGGAGCCGGACCCTGAGCTAGTTAAACCATTATTAACGCCACTTTTAACAATTAGTAATCGTGATTTTAAAGAGAAATATGGGATTATGTCAGGGTCATGGAGAGGGAAAAAGCCACTGCAAAGAAATGCGATTTTAGCATTAGCACATTTTAAAGAAGCATCGGCAATTCCTGATTTAATTGGTGTTATGAAAGATGACCCAAGACCGGTATTGCGCGGAACGGCAGCATGGGCACTTGGGAAAATTGGGGGAGATGGAGTAGGCGAAGCGATTGAGAAAGCGATGGAACGTGAGAAAGATGAAGAAGTACTTCATGAAATGAAGCGCGGGCTTGAATTGTTAGCACAGAAAAAAGAGTAGATAATATTTCCCTTTTTCATATTGTAATATGGGAGGGAAACGAAATGGCTGTAAAAATGAATATTGAAAAGCAAGTACAACAGTTTTTAGCATATATCACAGAGAAACGAACAGACGTGGATGGTATTGCTGAGGATTTACTACAAATGGCACAGAGAAAGAAACAATTGTTTCAAAGGCGTAGTGCACATATAGTGAAAGCAACTGCGGATGTTTCTTTCATTAGACAATTAAATAGTAATGACCATCAAGAAATTGATTATCAAATACATTTTAAATATTTAATTAAGCATAAAGAATTATTTTATATTGAAGAGGAACAATTAAAACGAAGAGTTTGTTTAAATAATAGTCGGATTATAGGCGATTATGATATTGAAGTGTCAGAAGAAATTAGAATGGGTGAGACATTAGAAAGGGAAATTACGAAAGAGAAGTACGGTTCTTATCAGTATAATCGTTTAGAGGCAGTGAAATATGCAGAGCGTTGGTGGGATGACCGAAATCCTATGTATCGTAATTTCCCTGATAATTGTACGAATTTTATTTCTCAATGTCTTCATACTGGAGAAGTACCTATGAACGGATATCCTAATATTCGTAAAGGATGGTGGCAAAGGGAGAATCAGTGGAGTTGGAGCTGGGCTGTTGCACATTCTTTTTATTGGTATTTGTCAGGTGCTACAACAGGACTTCGAGCAGAGGCGGTAGAGAGGCCAGAAGAACTTATTCTTGGAGATGTTATTGCTTATGATTTCGAGGATGACGGAAGATGGAATCATACGACGATTGTAGTAGCAAAAGATGCAGATGGTATGCCGCTTGTAAATGCACATTCAGCGAATAGCCGTCGACGTTATTGGAACTATGAAGACTCTAGTAAATATACACCACAAATGAAATATAAATTCTTTCATATTATTAATGGGTAGAGATTTTTCGCTCAAGTGGTATAATACGTAGTAGACAAAAAACAGAGGTGAATATCGCGTGGGAGTACATGTTGTTTTATATCAGCCAGAAATTCCAGCAAATACAGGGAATATTGCTCGTACTTGTGCAGCAACTGGAACAGAATTACATTTGATTAGACCGCTTGGATTTTCAACGGATGATAAAATGTTAAAGCGTGCCGGATTAGATTATTGGCAGCACGTGAAAATTACGTATTATGATTCAATTGAAGAATTTTATGAAAAAAATAAAGATGGTGAATTCTTCTATTTAACGAAGTATGGCGAAAAAGCTCATACAGCGTTTGACTATAGCAAGCGCGAGAAGGATTACTATTTTGTATTTGGAAGAGAAACAAACGGCTTACCAGCTAATGTAATCGAAGAAAACTTTGATCATTGTTTACGTATTCCAATGACAGATAAAGTACGTTCATTAAATTTATCTAATACAGCAGCAATTTTAATTTATGAAGCGTTCCGTCAACAAAATTACCCTGGATTAGATTTAGAAATCGTTTATTAAAAGTCGCCATATGGCGACTTTTTTTTATAAAATAAAAATAATATGTAATCATACATTTAAAAGAGAGGACATAATCATATAGAATGGGATATATGATTAAAAATAGATAAGACGGGTTGAGATAAATATGAAGGAAGAATATAGTAATCAAAATACCTTTTTAAGTATGATAGATATGGATTTAATTAGACAAGGATTATTACATGCTATTCAAGATTTAGTATTTATTTTGAAAGTTATTGATGATGAAACGTTTAAATATATGTATGTGAATAGAATAGGAATGGATTATGCTAGGTTAAGCGAAGAGTGCTATGGAAAAACTTTTGCAGAAGTATTACCAAAAGATATAGCGGGGATATTGCAAAGGCAATATGAAAAAGTAGTGAGAGAAGCGAAAGCACACACATTTTGTGATGTAGTCAAATTACAAAAAGGTGAGATACATTATGAATCTTCACTTAATCCTGTCTGCGATGAAGAAGGAATATGTCAATTTGTTATTTGTATTACAAGAGATATTACAGCTCAAATTGAGGAGAAGACAGAGATAGAGGAAAAACAAATGTTATTTAAGTCGTTACTAGAATATAATAATGACTCAATTATATCTATAGATTCTATAGGGAGAGTTACATATGCAAACCCGGCAACGTATGAAATATTTGGATACCGGTATGAAGAGTTAAATAATAAATTTATTTTTGAATTCATTAATAAAGAATATGAAAAAGACTTTCAAATTCTATTTAAAGGAGCTCTGCAGGGAAGAGCAAAACAAATTGTTTCAAAGAAATATGTTCATAAAGAAGGGTACGAGCTATATATTTCTTTGAGAACTATCCCGATTATTGTGAACGGTGAAATTGTTGGAGTTTATATTGTTACGAGAGATGTTACAAGGCAAGTATTAAACGAAATGCGAACAGAATATTTAGCCTACTATGACCAGTTAACGGGATTAATGAATAGAATTTCATGTACAAATAAGTTAAATACTTTTTTAAAAGAGAGTATAAATTTTGCGCTTGTATTTATAGATTTAGATGAGTTTCATCGTATTAATGATACATTTGGTCATAAAGAGGGAGATAAAGTATTACAAAAAGTTACAGAATGTTTAAGCAATCTAAAAATAGAAGGTATGCACTTATTTAGAGAACACGATGATCAATTTGTTATGTTAATAGAAAATATAACGAAAGAATGTGTAGAGGAAATTGCAAAAGGCATACTGAAAAATATTAGTGAATATTTTGTAATCGAGGAAGAAGATGTATATTTAAGTGCGTCAATTGGAATTGTAATGGCTCCAGCAGATGGAGAAGATGAAAAAATACTATTTCAGAGGGTCGATGCTGCTTTAGAAAAAGCAAAAGAAAAAGGAAAAGGACATTATCATTTTTATTGTAGTGGATTAGACTGTGAGCGTGAACAAAGGTTTATAATAGAAAACCAGTTACATCGTGCTATAGAAAAAAATGAGTTTTTTTTATATTATCAGCCACAAATTAATATTGAAACGAAAAAAATAGCTAGTATGGAAGCTTTAATAAGGTGGGAGAATAAGGAATTAGGATTTGTTTCTCCAAATCAATTTATTCCGTTGGCAGAAAGAACAGGATTTATTATTAAGCTCGATGAATGGGTAGTAAATCAAGTGTGTCAGCAACTGCGCGAATGGTTAAATAAAGGATATGAAGTGGTCCCAATTGCAGTTAATATTTCAGCTAGACACTTTCGCTCTATTACATTAATAGAGATGATTACACGGGCTTTAAATAAGTACAATGTACCAGCTTATTTATTAGCGATAGAGGTTACAGAAGGAGCTCTTATACATAAAGATATATCGAAGAGAGTGTTACTACAATTAAAAGAACAAAATTTAAAGATTCATTTAGATGATTTTGGAACAGGCTATTCATCTTTAAGTTACTTGAAAACATATCCAATTGATACTTTAAAAATTGATCGTTCTTTTATGGAAGGTATACATATAGATGAACGTGATACGAATATTACAGCTGCAATTATTCATTTAGCTCATACTTTAGAACTGAATGTAATTGCAGAGGGAGTAGAAAAAAAGGAGCAAATACAGTTTTTGAAAGAAAAGAATGTGAAGCTTGTACAAGGTTATTATTATAGTCGACCATTATCCAAATATGATATGGAAAATATGTATTATAAATAATGTATAAAAAAATGATGTGCTAAAAGCACATCATTTTTTATGTGTACCTGGTTTGTCATTGTAACCAGATGTAAAAATAGCTGTAAGAAATGTGAGTGATACACCTAAAATTAATAATAATTTCATACTAATATCCTCCTTACTTTTTTCGGTTCACGAGTTCTATTTATTACCCAAAATGTATGTAAGGTTCTTAGAAGAAAAGAATTTATTTATAATGAATAGCAGTGTGAAAATGTTAATACCTATATTATACAGAATTTTCTTTGAATTTTGGAGAGAATTTTAGCGTGCTATTATATATTTCGTTTTGATTTAAAGAATGTTTAAGGACATCCTAGCATACCTTTTATAATAATCCGATTGAACAAGGAGATGGGGGAGGAGCTATAATGGATATTCTAAAAAAGATTGAACAGCATCGAGCAGCAGAAGAACGGTTACAATGGGAAGGTACGTTTGCGGAGTATTTGGAGCTTGTGAAAGAAAGACCATGGGTGGCTCAAACAGCACACTCTCGCATTTACAATATGATAAAAGATGCTGGAATTGAAGAAGTTGATGGTAGAAGAAAGTATAACTTCTTTAGTAATCAGCTCTTTGGATTAGAGGATGCTCTAGAACGTCTTGTAGAGGAATATTTTCATCCATCCGCAAAACGATTAGATGTTAGAAAAAGAATTTTATTATTAATGGGTCCTGTTAGTGGAGGGAAATCAACGTTAGTTACGATGTTGAAACGAGGATTAGAAACATATTCACGAACAGATCGTGGAGCAATTTTTGCAATTAAAGGATGTCCAATGCATGAGGATCCACTGCATTTAATTCCACATCATTTACGAGATGATTTCTTTGATGAGTATGGGGTTAGAATTGAAGGAAATTTATCACCACTAAATGTCATGCGTTTAGAGCAAGAATACGGATCAAGAATTGAGGATGTAGTTGTAGAGCGTATTTTCTTCTCTGAAGATCGCCGTACAGGGATTGGTACATTTAGCCCGTCTGATCCAAAATCACAGGATATTGCAGATTTAACAGGTAGTCTGGACTTTTCTACGATTGCAGAATATGGTTCAGAATCAGACCCGCGTGCGTATCGATTTGATGGAGAATTAAATAAGGCGAACCGAGGAATGATGGAGTTCCAAGAGATGTTAAAATGTGATGAGAAGTTTTTATGGCACTTATTATCGCTTACGCAAGAAGGGAATTTCAAAGCGGGAAGATTTGCGCTTATTTCAGCAGATGAATTAATTGTAGCGCATACGAATGAAACAGAGTATCGCTCATTTATAGCAAATAAGAAAAATGAGGCATTGCACTCAAGAATTATTGTAATGCCAGTTCCTTATAATTTACGAGTAAGTGAAGAAGAACATATTTATGAAAAAATGATTCGTGAAAGTGATGTGTCGAATGTTCACATTGCACCACACACACTTCGCGTTGCAGCAATGTTCACTATTTTAACTCGTTTAAAAGATCCGAAGCGTCCGGATATTGATTTAATTAAAAAGATGCGTTTGTATGATGGAGAAACGGTAGAAGGTTATAATGCGATTGATGTAGAGGAGCTACAACGAGAATATCAAGATGAAGGTATGAAGGGTATTGATCCTCGTTATGTCATTAACCGAATTTCGTCTACAATCATTCGAAAAGAGGTACCATCTATTAACGCGTTAGATGTACTTAGATCTTTAAAAGATGGGCTGGATCAGCATCCATCGATTAGTAATGAAGACCGTGAACGTTATATGAATTTCATCTCATTAGCGAGAAAAGAATACGATGAAATCGCAAAGAAAGAAGTACAAAAGGCGTTTGTTTATTCATATGAAGAATCGGCTAAGACACTTATGGATAATTATTTAGATAACGTCGAGGCGTACTGCAATAAATCGAAATTACGTGATCCGTTAACAGGAGAAGAAATGAGTCCAGATGAAAAATTAATGCGCTCAATTGAAGAGCAAATTGGGATTTCAGAAAATGCTAAGAAAGCGTTCCGTGAAGAGATTTTAATTCGCATTTCTGCTTATGCCCGTAAAGGAAAACGCTTTGATTATAATTCACATGAACGTCTTCGTGAAGCGATTCAGAAAAAACTATTTGCTGATTTAAAAGATATAGTGAAAATTACAACATCAACGAAAACGCCAGACGAAAATCAGCTTAAGAAAATCAATGATGTTGTTGCGCGTTTAATTGATGAGCATGGCTATAATTCTTCTTCAGCAAATGAATTATTACGCTATGTAGGTAGCTTGTTAAACCGATAGTTTGATAACAAAACGCTGTCTCTTGTATTTTGCGGGACAGCGTTTTATTATCCGTTCATATGTGTATAAAGTGTCATACCTTGTCCAAATGTAATAAATTAAGATGCAATTTCATGAATTTATTGTCAATTATTTTTACAATATGCATATGATAGAGTAACCAACCATTCATACGAAAAAAGCCAACACAATACAATATGTTGCAAAGTAAAAATGTGTGCAACAATGCATTGTGTTTCTTTCTTATCAGTGGCTGAATATTTCTTTCTATTATGTGAGTGGCAAAATTTTGTTTAGGATGCTCGGGTATTGTATGAAAAACGTTATAAATGTTTATGGGATGATTTTCTGTGGGCAGTTACCTTTCAAATATTCTAGCTTGCACAGTACAGAACAAAATTTATAGATTGCTGTTCATAAAGGAAGACAATTACAGTAAGGAGGGAAAGGAATGGGCGAAGAAAATCAACCAAATTATACGATTTCACAGGAAAACTGGTCCCTCCATCGCAAAGGATATGACGACCAACAACGCCATCAAGAAAAAGTACAAGAGGCAATTAAGAATAATTTACCCGATCTTGTAACAGAAGAAAGTATAGTTATGTCTAATGGCAAAGATGTTGTAAAAATACCAATTCGTTCTCTAGATGAATATAAGATTAGATACAATTATGATAAAAATAAACATGTTGGGCAAGGAAACGGTGACAGTAAAGTTGGTGATGTCGTTGCGAGAGATGGATCAGGTGGTCAAAAACAAAAAGGGCCAGGAAAAGGGCAAGGAGCAGGAGATGCAGCTGGGGAAGATTACTATGAAGCTGAAGTCTCTATTTTAGAATTAGAGCAGGCGTTTTTCAGAGAGTTAGAGCTGCCTAATTTAAAGAGAAAAGAAATAGATGAAAATCGGATTGAACATGTTGAATTTAATGACATTAGAAAAACAGGATTATGGGGAAATATCGATAAGAAACGAACAATGATATCTGCATATAAACGAAATGCGATGCGTGGTAAAGCATCTTTCCATCCAATTCATCAAGAAGACTTAAAGTTCCGCACTTGGAATGAAGTATTAAAGCCAGATTCAAAGGCTGTTGTGTTAGCGATGATGGATACGAGTGGATCGATGGGAATGTGGGAGAAGTATATGGCACGTAGCTTCTTTTTCTGGATGACAAGATTTTTACGAACAAAGTATGAAACAGTTGATATTGAATTTATTGCTCACCATACAGAAGCGAAAGTCGTCACAGAAGAAGAATTTTTCTCAAAAGGAGAAAGTGGCGGAACAATATGTTCTTCCGTATATAAAAAGGCATTAGAACTGATTGATAATAAATATTCACCAGACCGCTATAATATTTATCCATTCCATTTTTCAGATGGTGATAATTTAACATCAGATAACGCTAGGTGTGTAAAGCTTGTGGAAGAATTAATGAAGAAATGTAATATGTTTGGATATGGGGAAGTGAATCAGTATAATCGCCATAGTACACTCATGTCAGCCTATAAAAATATTAAAGATGAAAACTTTAGATACTATATTTTAAAGCAAAAAGCAGACGTATTTCATGCGATGAAAAGCTTTTTTAGAGAAGAATCAGGTGAGAAAATGGCATAACCTCTTTTAAAGAGGTTCTTTTTTTGTAAACTTTTTATTTTTTTAGTTGACAATGATAATGAAAATCATTATCATTTATTCGAGAAATGATTACATTTCGAATTATATATTTTGGAGGAGATGTAAAGTTGAAACAAAATAAAAGAAAACGTATAAATGCAATGATTATAGCGGCGGCGTTATCACTTCCGTTTGCTGTTTATTCAACACCTGCTTTAGCGGCAGTGGCAATTGAGGCGAATAAAACGGGACAAGGTTTAGAAGATGGTACATATGATGCTGTTATTAAAGCGTATAAAGATAAAACGAATGAAGAGTCTATGGCAGCTGTTTATATAAAGGATCCGAAATTAACAATTGAGAATGGAAAGAAAATTGTAACAGCAACGTTAAGTGATAGTGATTTCTTCCAATACTTGAAAACAGAGGATATTCATACGCCAGGTGTGTTTCATGATGTAAAGGTCCTATCAGAAGACAAAAAGAAAAATGGGACGAAGGTTATTCAATTTGAAGTTGGAGAATTAGGAAAAACATACAATATGCAAATGCATATTTATATTCCAACGATGGCCTATGATAATAAATATCAAGTGCAGTTTGAAGTAAATGCTATAAATTTAGAAAACAATGTTTCAGAAAAACAAAAGGAAAATAAAGAGGAGCAACAAGATGAAAACGGAAATGTAATATTAGATAAGCAATTACAAAAATATATTAATAAATATAACTTAGATAGAGATAATGTAGATGCGCCAATCACAAAGAAAGATTTATTACAAATTAAAACATTATCCATTTATTCAGGTAAAGGGATAAATGAAATAGCTGGTTTAGAGTATATGACAAATTTAGAGAAGTTGACGTTACGAGAGTCTAATGTAACAGATATATCAGCTATCTCGAAATTGAGAAGTTTGAAGTACGTTGATTTAACTTCTAATTCAATTGAAAGTATTCATCCAATTGGGCAATTAGAGAATATTAATATGCTTTTTTTAAGAGATAATAAAATTTCTGATCTTACACCATTAAGTAAAATGAAAAAAATCAAAACATTAGATTTAATCGGTAATAACATTAAAGATATCCAGCCATTATTTACATTATCAACTATGAAACAATTATACTTAGCAAATAATCAAATCAGTGATCTTAATGGAATTGATCGATTAAATAATGTGGAACTATTATGGATAGGGAACAATAAAATTAATAATGTTGAATCTATTAGTAAAATGAGTAATCTTATTGAACTAGAAATTGCTGATAGTGAAATAAAAGATATATCACCATTATCTCAATTAGGAAATTTACAAGTGCTGAATTTAGAAGAGAATTATATCTCTGATATATCGCCGTTGAGCACTTTAACAAATTTACATGAGATAAATCTTGGAGCAAATGAAATTTCTGACGTAAGGCCTGTTGAGGAATTAGGTAAGCGAATTTCAATTGACATTCAAAGACAAAAAATCTTTTTAAATGAAGCAAGCGTAGATGAGGAATTAAAAATCCCAGTATACAACCTTAAGGGAGAACCACTTCAAAATATTAATGTAAAAAGTGAGGGGGCTACTCTGAATAACGGATTTATAAAATGGAATAGTCCTGGAGAAAAAATATATGAATTTAAACTAGATACTAATTCTACTGAAAGTAAAATAAGATTTAATGGTACGGTTATACAGAATATAGTTGAAAAACAAAAAGAACGTGCAAATGTAATTCTCGATAAAACTTTACAACAACATATTAATAAAGAGAATTTAGGTAGAGAGAACTTAAACGCTCCTATCACAAAAGAAGATTTATTACAGGTTAAAAAATTAGAGATACTTAAAGAAAAAGGAAATGAGATAAAAGATATAACAGGTTTAGAGTACATGACGAACTTAGAAAACCTTACTTTAGAAGGAGTAGGCCTGAAAAATATTGATTTCATCTCAAACTTGAAACGATTGAATAATGTGAATGTATCTCATAATCAAATTGAAGATATAACACCGCTATCTTCATTGAAAAATTTACAGTGGTTAAATCTTACTGAGAATCGTATTACAGATGTAACGGTTCTTGGCTCAATGTTAGACTTACTTAGTTTAAAATTAGCTGAAAATGAGATTCGTGATGTAAGGCCATTAATACAATTAGGTCAGTGGGTAACAATTGATGTTAGAAGGCAAAAGGTCATTTTGGATGATGCAGAAATAAATAAAGAAGTGAAAATACCTGTATATGATTTAGAGGGAGAGCCAATTGAAAAGATTACACTAAAGAGTGAAGGTGGAACTCTTACTGATGAGGGAATCATTTGGCGTACTTTAGGAGAAAAAATATATGAATTTGATTTAGATGCAGATCATTATGAGACTGGCATATTATATAGTGGCATTGTAATGCAGAATATAGTAGAAAAATTAATACCAAAAGAAGAAGTGAAAGAACCAACAAAGGAAGT
>NZ_JAKUFQ010000107.1:0-17060 GCF_022663475.1 Bacillus cereus group sp. BfR-BA-01382 | reverse complement strand
ATGTTTGTGTAAGAAACATCGATAGTGGCAAGAGTAGAGAGTGTATATAGTTGAAAATAGAGAATAGAAGAAATGAGGGATGTCGAGATGAAAACAGTGTTAGAAGCAAAAAATATCGAAAAAGTGTATGACACGGGTGGTAATAAATTTGCAGCGTTAAAAGGTATTAACTTACAAGTAAAAGAAGGTGAATTCGTTGGAATTATGGGACCTTCTGGTTCTGGTAAGACGACTTTACTAAATGTTCTTTCTACAATTGATAATGCGACGAACGGTGAAATTTTAATTGATGGAAAAGATATTGTGAAGATGAATGATGATAAGTTAGCGTTATTCCGCCGCGATCATTTAGGTTTCATTTTCCAAGATTATAATTTATTAGATACGTTAACAGTGAAAGAGAATATCGCTTTACCACTTGCGTTATCAAAGGTGAAAGCGAGTGAGATTGATCGCCGCGTTCTTGAAATCTCAAAGAAATTCGGTATTGATCATATTTTAAGTCAGTTCCCATATCAAGTGTCGGGTGGACAGAAGCAGCGCTGCGCAGCATCACGTGCAATTGTTACGAATCCAAGTATGATTTTCGGAGACGAGCCAACTGGAGCGCTTGATTCTAAATCTGCAACAGATTTACTTGAAAGTATGAAGTCATTAAATGAATATGATAACTCAACAATTTTAATGGTAACGCATGATGCATTTGCAGCAAGTTATTGTAAAAGAGTTATTTTCATTAAAGATGGTGAACTATATAAAGAATTGCACCGCGGTGAATCAACGCGTAAACAGTTCTTCCAAAAAGTCGTGGACGTAATGTCTTCTATTTCTGGAGGTATGGCTGATGACCTTATCTAGCATTGCCCTCCGCAACATACAGCGGAACTTTAAAGACTACTTTGTATATTTCGCATCTATGATTTTTAGTATTGTTATTTATTTTACATTTAAAGCACTGCAATATAATTCACAAATGGAAAAAGCAGCAGAAGCTTCTAAAAAGATTAGTGGTGCATTTCAAGTTTCCAGTGTGATGCTTATCATTTTCGTAGCAGTGTTTATTATATATTCGAACGGATTCTTTACACGTAAACGTAAAAAAGAAGTTGGCTTATATTCGTTATTAGGTATTCGAAAAAGACAAATTGGTAAAATGCTCTTTTATGAAAATATGTTAATGGGATTAATGTCATTAGTAATTGGGATTGCGATCGGTAGTGTCCTTTCGAAATTATTCCTTGAGTTATTAGTAAATATGATGGGATTAAATTTAAACGTTCATTTTGAAGTACCAATGGCAGCAATTATTGATACAGCAATTATTTTCTTTGTGATTATTTTATATACATCACTCCAAGGATATCGTTTAATTTATCGCTTTAAGTTAATTGAACTTTTCCGCGCAGAACGTGAAGGAGAAGCAATGCCAAAAGGATCTGTCATTATGGCGTTAATTTCAGTTTTCTTAATCGGCTCAGGTTATTTCTTAGCGTTAATGTTTATGAAAGCAGTTATGTATGCAAACTTTATGGCAGTCGCACTTTATATATTACTTGCGACAGTATTAGGTACGTATTTACTATTTATGTTCTTTACAGTATTCGTATTGAAACGTGCAAGAAATAATAAATCATCGTTTTATAACGGTATGAATATGGTAACGACGTCACAGTTACTATATCGTATTAAAGGAAATGCAAAGTCACTTGCGACGATTTCTATTTTAAGTGCGGTAACATTAACAGCGGTTGGTACGTCAGTTACGATGTATTACAACACATTTACACAATCAAAAGCAGCTATGCCATACAGTTATTCTTACGAGAAAAAAGATGCAGAGCTTGATAAGAAAGTAAATGCGATTTTTGCAGAAGAGAAGAAAGATCATCCGATCAAAGATCAAGTTGAAATTGAGACAGTTCCTGTAAAAGGGAAGTTTGAAGGAGATAAAGTTGATTTCATTCTTAATATGAATTACACGATTTCAGAGAAATATCAATTTATGTCTCAATCTGAATTTAACAAGCTTGCTAAAAAAATTGATGCGGAAACAGTGAATGTAGCTACTGGCGAAGCATTTATATATGATAGTTCTTATATGGAAGGGTATGAGTTTAGCCCCGAATATAAAGGAAATAAAGCGGTATTCCAAATTGAAAATGAAACGAAGACGTTGAAGATCCAAGGTGCAAATAATAATGCAATTACAAACTTAGGTGAACTAGTTGTTGTCGTTTCAGATGAAATGTATGAACAAGCGAAACAAGCATTTGGAACACGTATTGTAAAAAATATTGATGTAAAAGATGAAAGAAACAGTAAAGTGTTAACGGAAAAATTAGCAAAAGTGATGCCAACTGGTGTATCAGAAATGGCACCACCATTTAGAGACTTCTATACTGGTTTCCATATGGGACTGGAAGCAACTGGACTAATGATGTTCATCGGACTATTCTTAGGTTTAGTCTTCCTATTAGCGACAGGCTCAATCATTTACTTTAAGCAGCTTACAGAAGCAAGTGCTGACCGTGATCGTTACATTGTCCTTCATAAAGTCGGGGTAACGAAACAAGAAATGAAAAAAGCTATTGCAAAACAAGTGAGCTTTATCTTTGCAATTCCACTAGTAATCGGAATTCTGCACAGCTTGTTTGCATTAAAAGGTTTAGGGAACATACTGCCATTTGAAATTATGATTCCGCTTTTAATTAGTATTGGAGTATATAGTGTTATTTATATTGGATATTACTTCATCACAGTTCGTTCTTATTATAAAATCGTGAGTGCGAAGTAATAAAGGGACAGCTATCGTAATAGGGATAGCTGTTTTTTTATTCTTCATAAAATCTTAAGAAACTTCCTCAATTTTTATTAAGAAACGATAGTTATACTTAGAAACAAGTTAAAAACTATTGAACGAATGGGGAGAAGGTTACATGCAACTCATAACATTCTTACATGAATTTATTAAACATCCGAAACATACTGGTGCAATTGCGCCAAGTTCAAAAATATTAGCAAAGAAGATGGTAGATGTAATTGATTTTAATAGAGCGAAATGCATTGTAGAGCTAGGGCCGGGTACAGGAGCTTTTACGAAAGAAATTATGAAGAGAAAGAAGAAGGAGACATTATTTCTTCTTATTGAAATTAATGAAGTATTTTTCAAAGAGTTAAAGAGAAAATTTAAAGATGAGCAGAATGTGATTGTTATACATGGCTCAGCGGAAAATATAAAGAAGTATAGGGAACAATTGAATATAGAATGTATTGATTACATCTTATCAGGATTGCCTTTCACTTCTTTACCAGAAGAGGTTTCAAAGCGCATTTTAAACAGCGTAATGGAAACGATACATGAGAATGGAGAATTTATTACATTTCAATATTCACTTGTGAAAAAAGGATTTATACAGCATTTCTTCCCTGAAATTACACTAGAAAAAGTGTGGTTCAATTTCCCGCCAGCTTACGTCTTTAGCTGTAAAAAAGAGCTAAGGAGAGCATATGCATAATGGAGCTAAATGAATTAATGTCATACATTGAGCAGTATGGTTATTGGGCTTTATTTTTCTGTTTATGGTTAGGTATTATCGGTATGCCGATTCCAGATGAAATGATTGTAATGAGCGGTGGATTAGTATCATCGATGGGTATATTGGATTTGATTCCCGCCTTTTTACTAACGTATTTAGGCGTTGTATCCGGCCTTTCTTTAGGGTATATACTCGGGAAAATTTTTGGCATAAAAATACTTAATAAATTGATGAAAAAGAAAAAGACGAAGTATCTTTTAAAATCGCAAGAGATGATAGCAAAATATGGTCATTATACATTAGTTATAAGTTATTTTATACCTGTTGTGAGGCATATCGTACCGTATTTAGTAGGAATGAATAACATGTCTTTTAAAACGTATGCGATTTATTCATATGTAACAGGATTTGTATGGACGTTAGTTTATTTCTTACTAGGTTCTATATTTGGAAAGCATATAGAAGTAATAGTAACACTTGCGACCGAGTACGGTATATATTTTGGTGGCATTGTTATTGTAGTTTGTAGTATTTCTTATATGTATATGCATAAGAAGAATGCCGTAGTGAGTGAAATAAAGCAACATTCATAGTTTGGTAAATGATGCTGGAGGAGATTTTGTGAGTAAAGGAACGATACTTATCGTGGACGATGAGAAGGAAATTAGAAAACTTATCACTATCTATTTAAAGAATGAAGGTTATGAAGTATTACAAGCTGGAGATGGTGAAGAAGGTTTAGAAATAGTAAAGAAAAGAGACGTGCATCTAATCGTCCTTGATATTATGATGCCGAAAATAGATGGTATTCATATGTGTATGAAAGTGAGAGAAATAGCGGAAATGCCTATTATTATGCTGTCGGCAAAAACGCAAGATATGGATAAGATTTTAGGATTAACAACTGGGGCAGATGATTACGTAGCTAAACCATTTAATCCACTGGAACTCATTGCTCGTATTAAATCACAACTTCGGAGATATATGAAAATGAGTGGGACAAGTGTACAAGATGAAAATGAAATAGAGATTGGAGATATGAAAGTTAATATAGTAACACGGCAGGTCATTATTGCAAATGAAGAGGTGAAATTGACACCGAGAGAGTTTGAGGTATTAGAATTGCTTGTACGAAATCAAGGAATGGTATTAAATGCAGCACAAATTTATGAAAGAGTATGGAAAGAGCAAGCTTTCCAATCTGATAATACTGTGATGGTACATATTCGGAAAATACGTGAAAAGATAGAGGCGATTCCAAGGAAGCCTCGGTACATTAAAACAGTATGGGGAGTTGGCTACAAGATTGAGAAAGATATTTGAACCGATAATATGGATGAATCAAGTTTTAAAAAAAATGACAGGTAAAATAGTGAGTTATTTGGAAAAGAGCATACGGATACAGCTAATGGCTACATTTACTTTTTGTACGTTACTCGGTGTATTAGTAGGATGGTCTTCATCTTCTTTTTTTGAGGATGCGAATAAAATTTCTATCATTGATTATGCATCAGGTATGGAAGCCATTGATGGACAGACACAAAGGCTTGTTGAAAGTATGACCGAGGAAGGTAAGGAAATTAATATACAAGAACTGCTTGATCAATTGAATGAACAAAATCAACTAAAGATTTTAATAATAGACGAGGATGGGAAAGTCGTTTATAAAACAAAGGGAGCGCCGGAAGAACAAATCAATCTTCATGAGACGATGCGTAATGTGATGGATTTTAAAATGGATCAAGTACGATATGTAGAGGCGCAAAATTTAATTCAAGATGGAACTGAACAAAAGCGTAAGGAGTTTACAACTTTTTATCCGGTTAATGTTAATACGAAAAATATGTATATTATTGCAAGTGGTATACCACAAGGAAATGTGAAGTATATAGTGAATGATAGCAGTCCATTTCCATCTTTACTAGGTTTTATCACTTTTATACTATCTTTCTTTTATATAACGAAAAGGAAAATGAATCAGATTGAAGCGATGGCAGAAGGAGTAAGGGAATTTTCGAAAGGTAATTTACAATATAAAATCAAACAGGCAGGTCAAGACGAAATAGGTTTATTAACTTCTAATATTAATCAAATGGCAGAAAAGCTCTTGGCTAATATAGAAAAGGAAAAACAAATAGAGAAGCAAAAAAGTGAATTGATTACAAATGTATCACATGATTTAAGAACACCACTTACTTCTATTATGGGGTATTTACGTTTACTAGGTGATGCGAAATATGAAAATAAAGAACAGCATGATGAGTATATAAAAATTGCCTTTTCAAAATCAGAGCAGTTGAAGATGTTAATAGAAGATTTGTTTGAGTATACAAAACTAACAGATGAAAATATGGCGTTAGATTCGCAAGAAGTGTGTATAAATGAACTACTTGATCAATTAATAGAAGAGCTAGTACCACAAGCGGAGGAGCATAATCTTTTTTTTGTAAAAGAATTTCAGGAAGATCGTATATATGCTGTGGTGGACTCAGAAAAAATGGTGCGTGTGTTTGAAAATCTTTTAATAAATGCAATTAAATACAGTATAGATAAAGCAGAAATTCGGGTTTTACTTCAAAGAGAAGAGCAGCATATCAAAATTTCTATAGCTAATCATAGTGAAGAATTTACAAAAAAAGAATTAGAGAATTTGTTTGAGCGTTTTTATAAAAAAGATCAATCGAGAAGTAGAGCTGTAGAAGGTTCAGGTTTGGGGCTTGCAATTGCAAAAAGCATTGTTGAATTGCACAAAGGAGAAATTCGAGCAAAACATGAAAATGGGGTTATTCAATTTATTATATTATTGCCAATTTAATTAGAAGAGCATTAGGAAATTTGGTTACATTTTAATAAGTAATAGTGCCACAATTGATTTAGAGGAAGTCTTTTAAGTGGAAGTATCTGAGAAGAGGAGAATAGAAAGTTTCATGAAAAAAATAAGCGCGTTTATCGCATTGATTATAGTTGGAGTTACATTACTTATAGTGAAGGGTGGATCTATTGTAGATCAACTCAATCCATTTATTAAAGAAGGTATTTATTATGCTGTTGTTGATAATGATGGTAAATATGGAGCCGAAAACAAAGGTTTTGCTAGATGGGAATATAAATTCAAAGGATATAATGAATCTGGTCAAGAGCAAAAGATTGCGATGACTGCTTCAAAACATTTAAGAATAGGAGCATATTTAAAGATTAGATCTAAAGGAAGTTATGGTATGGAATGGGAAGAAGTGCAAGGTGATGAAATACCAGCTAAAGTGAAAGAAAAAGTAACAATAAAACATATTTAGTTATAGAAATGATAAGTTGAACGATCAAAATTTGAATGCAATGGCAGTATATGATAATTTCTAAATTTTTTATAAAGAAAATAAAGTTTATCTGAACTTTATCTAAACTGCATTTATTCTGTATACAATCACTAGTATCCTATAGTGTGTGGATAAAAATTGATAAGGAGTAGCAGGATAATTATGCAGGTTTCTAAGAAGAAAATATTATTATTTCTTTCAATTATTCTTTTGGCTTTATTGGCGGTGTATGTATGTACAAATAATAAGCATGTCCAAAATATTGTTCATAATATAGAAGACATTTATAAAGTATATAAAGAGAATCAAGCATTGAAAGGGAAAATTGAACATCAAGAATCATTAAAGGGTAAAGTGCAAATGTTAAGTGAGGAGAAAGAAAATCTTACTAAACTTATCAATAAAACGAAAGAATTAAAGGAACAAGGAAAATACAATCTAATTCAAGCTACAGTAGTAAGGCGTGAAGCAGAAGATTGGTATGGAAAAATCTCTCTTGAGAGAGGGGCACAACATGGTGTAAAGGTTGGTATGGCTGTTATTACAGTGAACGGTTTTATTGGAAAGGTAGATAGTGTAGATCAATATACATCTGTTGTGAAATTAATTACGAGTGATGAACGAACGAATCGTTTAGCAATCACCCTTCAAAATAATTCATCCATTTTAGGATTTGTTACAGGGTATGATAAGAAAAAACAGGCCCTTCGAATTGATAATATCCCATCAGATAAAGTGAAAGAAATAAAAATAGGTGATAGCATTATTACCTCTGAATTGAGTCAGAAAATACCACCAGGTCTTGAAGTAGCAGAGGTACTAGAACAAGAACAAGATCAATATGGTCTTACTTATACTATTTATGCAAAACCAAAGGCAAATTTATATGATTTAGAATATGTTATTTTAATACAACCTAAATAATAGTTTTATATAGAGTCCATCAGAGGTGGATTAGAAACGAAGAGAATTAATGTAAAGTAAAGAGTGAGAGGGATAAGGAAAGGTAAAACGGTACTAAATTTAATAACATATGGGTATATCTTTATATCGTTGTTATCTTATCTTTATCTTGGACAATTATAATGAAGAGGTAAACTGATGATAAGTGCAAAGTTATTAAGTATTACAGAGGGGCTTTTTTTGTCCATTTCTAATGTTAATGATTTATATAACTTTTTAAATAGACTAGAAAACCTATAAAATATCCTTCGAATTTATATTTATAAATATATTATTTAAGTGTGAGAATATTGATGTCATCTTCGTGAGAACAAAGTAAAGGTATATGAATCGGATTATGAAAATAATAATTTTAATATAATGATTTTAAGGTATTGTACATTACAAAAATGTAAGGATAATGTAAGAGGAATCAATATTGCTGTTTGTCGGGAAAAGATAAAATGATAGTTAGTGGCTATGAAAATAGCATGATCGTAGCACTAGCCACATGACAGGAGGCAATATGAAAACTTTAATATTTGAAGAGAACGTTGTACAAAGAGGGGATAGTAAAAAGGTGAATGTAGTATACCACGCTGTAGAGAATCGTGGGTGTGAAGTGTGTTATTAAAACTTTCTATTTCCAGTATGAAAAAAATGATAAAGGATTACATCGTTTTACTAATAGGTCTTGTAATCTCAATTTCTATTTTTTATATGTTTCAAACGCTTGCGTTAAATAAAGAGTTTACAATGAATAACAGTATTATTGGTTCAATTGTATTTGTATTTCAAATAGGCTCTGTTTTGGTAGCGTTTATTACATTCTTTTATATTTTTTATGCAAACTCTTTTCTACTTTCACTCCGGCAGAAAGAGCTTGGTATGTACCTTGTATTAGGGGCGAAAAAGAGTAAAATTAGTCAACTTTTATTTTTTGAGACGTTCATTATGGGAATGATTTCACTAGTGCTAGGTAGTGTATTCGGAGCCATTCTTTCTAATTTCGTTAGCAAATTTCTAACGAAACAATTGGAAATTTCAGCGGAAGGTTATCAAGCATTTTATGGTCCTGCATTCAAAATAACATTTATATTCTTTAGTGTGTTATTTCTACTTACATCCGTTGTGAATGTGATTCGTATAGCACTTAAAACAGAACTAGATTTAATTCGTACAGAGGAGCAAACGGAGCGCATACGAATGAAAGGACCAGCCACAATATTGTTACTTTTATGTAGTTTGCTAGGACTAGGTGTAGGGTATTATTTCGTACTCTTCGTAGGAATAAAGGGCGCTGGAGCCATTATGCTTCCACTATTCACGATTACAATCGGGACATATCTTATATTTATTTCGTTCTTACCTATGATTGTTAACAGGTTAAAGAAAACGCGCTATTTAAATGAGAAGAAATTAAATGCATTTACATTTGCACAATTGCAGTTTCGTGTAAGTAGTTTGGCGAAAATATTAGGCACGGTAACGATGCTAATTGGACTGGGTGTGGGGGCAATGGCTGGTGGCATGTCTTTACAGAAAAACGTAATCCTTACAGCAGAAAGAATGTCAGGTTATGATATTACAATTCATGATCCAGAAGCAGAGGATTATAAAGCTATGGAAAAAATGAAAATTGTAGATAAAAAACAATATAAATATAAAGTTAATAATGAGGCTGTTTACTATTTAAAAGAAGAATTATTGGAGAACCCTCCACTGTTATTTGGAAAGAAAGAGACAACACATATTACTGAACAACTTCCATCTTCGAGCTATAGGATGTTTAAGGGGGAGGAAGTTGATCCATCTAGTTCTACGTTACCACTGAATTGGGATAAGAGTATGGATAGTGATTTTAGATCGAATATTTCTGTATATGATCGTAAACCTGTCTATATCGTCGATGAAAAACGTTATGAAGCAATTCAAGGGAATGAGCATACATTTTTTATTGCTAAAGTAGATAATATTTTAAGGTATAAAACAGAGTTAAAAGAGATGGATGATCGTCAAATCAAAAAAATAGCCGCTACTATTAATAAGCCTAAGGAAGATGTATATTTACCGACAAACTATAGTGATTATGAATCTATGCTTGCCTTTTCAAAAGGAACTTCCTTTATGGGATTCTTTTTAGGCCTTGCTTTTTTAGCTATGATGGCAAGTTGTTTAATGTTTAAGATCCTTTCTGGAGCTACGAAAGATATAGGGCGTTATGAGATGCTTCGGAAAATTGGGGTACGTAAAGAATTACTTATAAAATCTATGTATAAAGAATTAGGCATTGTATTTCTATTTCCAGCTATATTAGGTCTTATACACGTTTTGGTAGGAATGAATGTATTTACATTTGTTAAATTTTTTGTGAATCCATATGTGAATATTGGACTTCCGATTTGTATATTTTTAATTATTTACGTTGTTTACTATTTGATCACTATTCAATTATATAAGGGGATTGTCCTCCCAAAGAAAAAATAGAATATAGAATTCAAGGGTCTCAAACTTATTATAGTTTGGGACTTTTGAATATTATTAAGGAGAAATCAAGGAATCCCTCTACTATTTTTAAGGAAATACATCTATACATAGAGATTAGTGTAATTAATTACACTAATTGAATTTTTAAGTGAAATATATCGTATCTGCATCTTATATTTATATAGCTTGTTTAGTATATAAATACCCCCAAGCTGGTATTTAAAAAAGTATACAGGGAGAAAATGAAATGAGAAAAAAATTTTACCAATTTGTGCGATGGCACTTTTATCAATAGGATATTCATCGTTAGCTAGCGCATCTACTGGAACAACGTCAAAGGGAGAGGTATCAGCACAAGCATTAGAAAAAAAGGAAGCAGAATTTCATGCTTGGCAAAAAGAGGCGTTAGAGAAGAAGAAAGCAGCAATGCAGGAGCAAAAAAAATCATTAGAACGAGCAGAAGCCGTGATTCAGGATCAACAAAAAGAAGTATTAGGGAAAAAGAAAGCAACGATTCAATCACAACAAAAGAATGATATAGAGAAAAAAGAAGTAGCGAAATAATGATGATACCAAGTGTATGTTTTGTGGCATTAGGATCTGTATTTGGATTTATTCGTTGTAAGATTAAAGTATAAAATTTGTATTAGCCTATAAAAAATGGATGAATTAAAAGTGAAACTTGTAAATTTTATTGGATTTCCTTTTATATTAATTTGGTTATTGAGCATATAGGTGAACAGTAATCATTTGGATAGGAAATATGGTTGGAATGAGTTTGAGATATTGAAAAAGCTTTGCGAGGATACGCAAAGCTTTTTGTATAGTTTATTTTCTTTCGATTCACATTGCAAATAAGGAGAAAGAGGATCCTCTATGTTTGAGTTTATAAAGGGTGAAGAGGAAAATTTATTATAACTTTTGTAATAAGCGTTCGCTGCTTTCCATATCTCCTTTACATAAAGGACATTGCGGCTCTTCTTCTAACGAAAAGTTTTTACGCATCCACCCACGGCAGTTTTCTTCTTGGCATTCCCATACAGCAATTGCTTCTGGTTCTTCTACAGGTTTATCATTTTTTCTCCAATACATGTGATCGCTCCCTTAAATTGAAAAGTTTTTCGGAAAAAACAAAAAAGGTTGTTAACGATTTTGTTAACAACCTTTTTATATTAGTTCATTATACTTTATTTTTTGAAAAAATGCGAAGTTTAGTAATTGTTAAAGTATAGCAAAATAAGGATTATAAATCACTGTTGAAAGCTTTGATAATAATTCAATTTGACACGGTGTATGCCCCGTCAACCTTCTCGATATTTTTCTAGCTCTTCTTCATGCTATTGTTTTGTTGACTTTGGAATTTCTATATCATCAATTAGGCGTCGCTGCTGTTGTGTCTTCCAGAATATGCTCGTTGTATGGAAGACTTTTTGTTTTGAAAACACTATGAAGTTTAATAAATTTATCCAGCATAAACGGGTAGTAGGGATCCCAGCTCAAAATTTGGTTGGAGCGAAGAAGTTAGGTGGAAATAAAGGTTTTGAATATACAGTTAAAGCTTATGATGAGAAGGGAGAAGAGAAAGAAGTAACAATTGATGGCGTAGATAAATTACAAAAAGGCTCGTACTGGCATGTCATTACAAGAGGGAAGTTTTTACATGATAAAGTAGAAATAGAAGTAGATAAAATTCCTGATGGTGCGAAGGCGAAGTTAGGATTATAAAGATAAAACCGATTCTCAATGTGGGAATCGGTTTTGTTATTTTATGGTAAAATATAGAAAGGGAGTGAGAGATATGCTACTCGTTGTTAGCCTTATATTAATTGGGGTTATGTGCAGTATGAGAATAGTATCCTTACATATGATAGAACGAGAAAAGATAGAAGAGAGAGATGTATATTGTCCAAAACGTAATGCGAAAATTTGAAGAGGAAATTCTGCTCCTTTTTGTTCGAAATGTAATTTAATATTTTAACTATAGGAAATCCGAAATCATTTTGTATGGTTTCGGATTTTTTATGCTGAAAATAGAAGAAATAAAGAGCGGAAAAAAGTTTGAACAAGGGATTGAGTATATGAATATTATTGAAGGATATCCCATTATTATGAAGTATTTCGTAGAGATGGATCGAGAAGTTTTGAGGGTTTTATTACCTGATGAAAGAGGGATTCTTCCTACGAGGCCAGAGTGTGATGAATGTTATAAGACTCAATTGGATGGTATTGAGGAGAGTTGATAAAAAAAGAGCTTGAAACTATTCAAGCTCTTTTTTATGACTATTTATGTCCTAAAATATGCTCAATCTCATGCAAACTTAATTTACTTGCCTTAGCAATCGTTTCAAGTGGTATACCAAGATCATACATATTTTTAATCATTTGAATTTTTCCCTGTTGGACTCCTTCTTTTCGACCTTTTTCAATGCCCTGTTGAATGCCCTGTTGAATGCCTTTTTCAATGCCTTTTTCAATGCCTTTTTCAAGCCCTTTTTTTATCCCTTGTTCCATCCCTCTTTTTATTCCTTCTGTCTCTGCGTGGGCGAATTTTGCTGCTTCATCCATTAAAACTTTCTCCCTTGCGTCATAGGCTTGTCGGAAAGAAGAATCTTGACTCATACGTTCCCATTTATTTATCGCTTTTTGTAAAATAGGGTCTTGGTTCATAGCAATATCCTCCAATAGTTTAGTTAAGTGCTCATCCTCATTTGCTGAAAGCAATAAAAGCCAACGAACAAATGGATCTTTCCACGGATTTACTTTTTCTTCATACCATTGTTCAGTTAACTTTGGAATTTCTATAGTGTGGATTTCTATGTCGTCACTTAGGAGTTTTTTTTGTTGTGTATTCCATAATATGCTCGTTGTATGGAAGGCTGGGTGTCCCGAAAACATTACGAAGTTTAGTAAGTTTATGGTGATGGTTTTGTGAAGTGCACTGTAGGGCATCCCTTTTTGTAGTTGAGATGTGTATAGTCTTCCCCAATAATATAAACTGCGTTTAACCATATCGTGATTATTATTGAGTTGTATTTCTACATTGACTTTTGTTCCTGTGTTTAATGTCGCTGAAATGTCTAAAATAGATAACTTATCCTCTTCATATTCCCTGTGTAAATGTGGATTTTCTAGTTGTAGAGAAGCAATGGGCGACTCTAAAGAATCTTGTAACATAGCGTTTAAAAATGCAATTAGAATATCTTCACTACCATTCGTACCAAACAATTGTTTAAATGCAAAATCAATGCGTAAATTAACTAACTGTTGGTTGAACAAAGTTTGTCCTCTCCCTTATATGAAGGTGCTTCTTTCCTTCATTGTACATAAAAAGAACTAGAGTATGCAAACTAGTCATTCTACTATTTTTTAGTAATATTATTAGAAAATGAAAGGTAAGTATGTTTATGGTATACTCTAGTGAAATTGTAAATAAGGATGCTAATACGAACTGGGAAAATTGGGTGGAGTTTGGTTGTGACTGAAAAAGATAGGAGAAAGAATAATAAATGAAAAGAAGAAGAAAATCTGGAGAAAAAGTACAAATGAGTCATTTTACACTTCCTTTATGCTACGGAAGTGAAGCACCATATTATTATTACGAGGTAGCGCCCCATGAAAGAGAGGGACGCTTCCATTTAACATCAGAACTTTGCGTAATGGACGATGAACATTACTTTATTAGAGGTTGTTTAGAGATTCCTATCATTGATTACCACGAAAATTTCATATGGACTGTGTGGGTATCGCTTAGTAAAGAAAGTTATGATGAAGTATTAGAAAAGTGGGATGAGAGAGGCCGAGAAAATAGTGATCCTTATTTTGGGTGGTTATCTGTAGAAATACCAGTTTATCCAGAAACATTAAATTTAAAAACAAATGTACATATAAGAGAAGTTGGAATGGCACCGTATGTTGAATTAGAGCCAACCGACCATCCTTTAGCAATTGAACAAAGAAATGGAATTACTTTAGACAGAGTTAAAGAAATAGAGGAAATTATTCAACGACATAACTAGATTAGAAGAGAAAAAACGAGTGCTAGCACTCGTTTTTTTCTTTACACAACCGCAGGATTATAAATCATCGTAAAGTGTCCTGGTAATAATTCAATGTGACAAGGTGTATGAAGCGAACTTTCTCCATCTGTATCTACTTCTTTTTCTTCCTCTGTTTCGATATGAATGGATTTCGCTTTTACGTGGAAGATGTCATTTTCATTTGAGTCTTCAAATAGTTTCTTTCCGATATAATCTTTAAACGCTTGAATACCTGTTGATTTGACTACGAAAATATCAAGTGTTCCGTCATCACATTTTACGTTCGGAATAAAGGACGGGATACCGCCAAGATATTCACCATTTCCAACCATGACAAGGACAGCTTCGTCTTCATATACTTGTCCGTCATAAGTGATTTTTACCGGGAATGTTTCAGCATTTTTTACAGTTCGAATTGTACTTAAATAGTAACCGATTTTACCAAGCTTTGCTTTTTCTTCTGCATCGATATTGTTTGATACTTCAGATACGAGACCAATCCCCCAGAAGTTTAAGAAATGTTGTCCATTTGCTTTTGCAACGTCAACTGGTTTTATATGTTCTTTTGTAATAAGTTTTGCCGCTTCTGCAATGTTTTGCGGAACACCAAGTGTGCGAGAGAAGTCATTGCAAGTTCCACCTGGAATAATTGCAAGTGTAGGTCTAGTTTCGAGAGGTGCTAAGCCATTTGTGCATTCAAATACTGTTCCATCACCACCAAAGACGATAATTAAATCTACTTTACTAGCAAACTCTTGGCAATATTTTGTTGCATCACCTTGTTTTTTCGTATGAAGGATATGTAGATCAGGAAAAGCTGCGGCAAGAGGTGGTACGATTTTTGTTAAATTTGTATGTAAGTCACCTTGACCAGCTTTCGGATTTACGATGAGGAGTACTTTTTCAAATTTTGTCTTTGTCATTTTTATTCTCTCCCTTTGTCTTTTACGAATCGTGATAGAAAATAAACTTCCATCAGTAATTGATGGAAGCTTATTTTATTATATTATTCCTTTACAACTGAAGCAATAAATGGTAAGTTACGATATTTTTCCGCACAGTCGATACCGTATCCAACGATGAATTCATCTGGAATTTGGAAGCCAACATATTCAGCTGTTAAGTCTACTTTACGGCGTTCTGGCTTATCAAGTAATGTACAGAACTTGAGTGCCTTTGGTTTATGCATAAAGAAGTGGTCTTTTAGGAAATGAAGTGTTAAACCAGAATCGATAATATCTTCTACAACAATTACGTTTTTTCCAGTAATGTTTACGTCAATATCTTTTAGTAGTTTCACTTTTCCTGTTGTTTCTGTTTGATTTCCGTAGCTAGATGCAGAAATAAAGTCAATTGTTACATCATTTTTAATGTGACGAATTAAATCAGCAGCAAATACGAATGAACCTTTTAATACTGCGATAACTACGATTTCTTCTCCTTCAAAGTCACGTTCGATTTGAAGTGCTAATTCTTTCACTTTTGCTTGTAATTGTTCTTCAGAAATTAAAGTGTCTTTTATTTCAATATTCATTGTAATCCTCCTACAGTGTAAAACTTGCGAACATTTCGACTGTAAAGGATAGAATAGAAAAAGTCAAAGGAGATAGTAATTTTTTACAAAGATAAAGACAAAAT
Source organism: Bacillus cereus group sp. BfR-BA-01382 (assembly GCF_022663475.1). Taxonomy (NCBI): domain Bacteria; kingdom Bacillati; phylum Bacillota; class Bacilli; order Caryophanales; family Bacillaceae; genus Bacillus; species Bacillus cereus group sp. BfR-BA-01382. The sequence goes on along the minus strand of NZ_JAKUFQ010000107.1, from coordinate 1,106 downwards.
CATCTGATGATATGATATACTAAGTACATTAAGAAAACGCTTCCAAAAAGGGTGGATATGATGAAGAAGAAACAGTACACAAGTGTAACATTTATAAAAGCATTACTTTTAACAATTGTTCTTGGCCTGTTGGCTTACGTAATTGATGTACCTGCGATTCGTATTTCATTAATTGGAATGACTTTAGTGTTAGGAGCAATTTCGCACGGTATGATGTCGCAGCTAAAAGAAGCTGGACTTGATGATATGAGAAATCATATAGATAAAAAGTAAGAAACCTTCATTATATAGAGTGAAGGTTTTTTGTTTCTTACAAAAATGTAAGGTAGTTGTAAGGCAAATCGATAGTTGCATAATAGCATTTTGGATAAACTATGGGTGTAAGGTAAAAGGCAAGCATATTTTAGGTAAATTAAGTTTTAGGCACTCTATATGTGAAAAAGGAGTAGGAGGGCATGGAGAAACGTTGGACGACCTTTTCTTTTTTAGCGACTAGTAATACCGTAATGCTAGATGGAAAAATGGATTTTTTGCACTTGTTTGATCGTGAAGATGATTATTCTTCTTCTAAATTTACAATGAAATGGAATAAATGGAGCGAAAGTTGTAGGTTTGAAGAAGAGGCCCCTAACGAAGAGCAAAAGATTATTTTGACAAACCCTATTAAAGCGTGGGTTGTTCAACGTCGTAAGTGTAACGTCAAAAATCACTTCAAGAAAACTGAGCCGAGACAATTAGTTATCGCTCCGGCCCGTTCTACTTCCAAATCGCGCGAAAGTAACATGTAAATATTGAGACACACACCCGAAAAAAACATCGTATATATTGCGATGTTTTTTTCTTTTTCTACAATGAAATCTTTAAATGAATTATATTTCATCTGCATCTTATATTTATATCTCTTGCTTATTCTAGTAATACATCCGATGCGAGTTGATGTGAATAAAATATAAGGAGAGAATGAAGATGAAAAAGAGACTATTACCAATTTGTGCAATGGCACTTTTAACAGTAGGATATTCTTCAGTAGCGAGTGCTTCAACAGGAACATTGACAAAGGAAGAAGCAGCGCAAATGCAGCAAGATAAAGCTAAAAAAGAAGAAGC